>DAOWHK010000088.1 GCA_030641465.1 Parachlamydiales bacterium
ACGTAACTTTGAGTATTTTATTTATCAAACACTTGTTGGTTTTTACTCAGACGATCCAAATCAAAAAAATCGAATGATTGAGTATGTATTAAAAGCTGCAAAAGAGGCAAAAGTGTATACGAATTGGATTGCTCGCGATTTAAGTTATGAAAATGCACTCGAGACGTTTATTGAGAGGCTTTTTGCAAGTTCAGAATTCATGTCAGTCTTTTTGCCATTTCAGAAAAAAATTGCAAAGCTTGGAGAACTAAATAGTTTTTCTGCATTTGTATTAAGACTTGGATCTCCTGGAGTTTTTGATCTTTATCAAGGACTTGAGCTTTTTGATTATAGTTTGGTAGATCCTGATAATCGAAGAAAGGTAGATTTTGCAAAGAGAATAGCTCTATTAAACGAGCAAAAAGAACTTCCAAAAGATGGTGATCCTTTAAAATTATTTTTACATAGCAAAGGGCTTTGTTTTAGACGGGATAATCCTCAGTTATTTATTCAAGGAGATTATACTCCCTTGAAAGTGGAGGGTAAATACAAAGATCATGTTGTGGCATTTATGAGAACTTATGAAAACAAGCAGGCCATTTTTATTGGCACAAGATTTTTGGGAGAAAATCCAAGCTTTGAGGATACTTGGATTGAGCTAAAAGAAAAAAGGAGGTGGACAAATCTCTTTACTGGAAAAGAGTATTTATTGGATTCTTCTTTAATATGTGATTTGATTAACCCTATTAACATTGCAGTGCTTATATGAAATCTCAGATTTTTTTTGGAAGTATGATCTATATTCTTGCAGCAGCCTTTCTTTGTTTTGAAATGGCTCTTCAAGTCTCACCAAGTATTATGACCAATCAGCTGATGGTTGATTTTAAGATTAATGCGAGCTCTCTTGGTATCATGTCCGCTTTTTATTTTTATAGTTATACAATCATGCAGATTCCAGCAGGGCTTTTATTTGATCGATTTGGTCCAAGGCTGTTAATTACAGGATCTCTTCTTATTTGTGTGATAGGCTCGGTTCTTTTTGGCATGGCAGAATCTGTTTTTTTTGCCTCTGCTGGAAGATTTTTCATGGGGATTGGATCAGCTTTTGCATTTATTGGGGTGTTAGTGATTGCCGCAAGGTGGTTTCCTCCAAAATATTTCGCAGCGCTTGTTGGAGTAGCTCAGCTACTTGCAGCACTTGGTGCCATGGGGGGCGAGCTTCCTTTGGCATTTGCAGTTAATCAGTATGGCTGGAGATCCGTAATGCTATGGCTTGCGTTTTTAGGAGTTTGTTTAGCAGTTTTTTGTGCAATGATTATTCGAGATAGACCTACAAAAAAAACAGAATTTACCCACTACCACATTGGATTTTTAAAAGGTCTTAAAGAAATACTTAATACGCCGCAAACTTTTTGGATCGGGCTTTATGCCTTTTGTAGCTGGGGACCTATTGCTGTTTTTGCAGCACTTTGGGGTGTGCCTTACTTAATGAGCAGGGTTGGGATTTCGAATCATCATGCTGCAGCTTATATCGCGATGATTTGGCTTGGCATTGGGCTTGTAAGCCCAATCATTGGATATTTTTCTGATAAACTTGGAAGTCGAAAAGCACTTCTAAAAGTCTGTGCTTTGATAGGCCTTGTTTGCTCCATCTTCGTATTATATGTGCCAGGTATTGATCCTTTTTGGATGTATCCTCTTTTGTTTGGAATAGGGATTGCAGGGGCTGGACAAATTATCTGTTTTGCTCTTGTAAAAGATATTACAAGGCCAACTGTTACAGGATCTGCAATAGGAATTAATAATATGTTTGTTGTTGCAGGAGGCGCTCTTTTTCAGCCTCTTGTTGGTTGGATTCTAAGTATGCGCTCTGATGGATCGGTATCCCATGGCCTTCCGATTTATGCAACAAGCGACTTTAGTTTAGGGCTTGTTATTCTACCCATTTGTTTTTTAGTGGGTCTAATTTTAAGCTTTTTCTTTATTAAAGAGACGTATTGCAAACCCACATTTGATAGTTTTCAAGATTCACTTAGTTAAAGACCCAAATTGCTACCTAAACCTTGATTAAAACGATTTCGAGTGCATTAGATACAACTATAGCGCCGATGCAAAGGCCTTTGTCTTTGCCAAGAAGCTGCAGGCGGTAGATGATGTGCTCGAACACGCTTTGCAAAGAGTATAATGAATTCCTTTTGCAAAAGGGCTTTCAACTAAAATCTTTTTTCTTAGTACAGGACATTTTTTGAATCCTCCTCAAAAACACTCTCTAACGGCTTGATAATAAGCAATCTCATCCACTTCAATAATTACTCAATTTTATTCTCAATATTTAGAAATATCCCCCTTAACCCTTCAAAACTATAACTAAAAAGACTTTTTTCTTTTCTCCATTAAATGGGATTGTTTTTCAATAGGCCCATAAAGTATATTTTTGACATAAAACCTCCAACTGAACTAAGCTCCTTGCTTAAAATAGCCACAGGAGTCCCATTATGGCAGCCGCTCCCATAACATCTAGTCTTACTAATCCACCGCCTTCACTACCCCAACTTAGGGAGTATACCCATCTTCAACTTATCTACATTACGGACCATTTTGAAGCCGTTACAGCAATGGTTGGTGGAACAGCGATTGGAACCCTCTATCGGTGCGCCCAAGATAGCTCGACCTGGTTTGGGAAGGTTGGAATCGATTTAAACTTCGAACAAGACGATCCCAACTCTTGGCGTTCACGAACAAAGAAAGGGATGAACGGCGATGCGATCCGTGAAAAGGTGGGGAGTGATTTTTATGCGGTATGGGGCCGAGGGGCTTTTTTGGTTCCCGAGACCGGTCTTTCCGAGCAGCCGATGCTAGACCCCTACAGTCGAGAGCATTCTCTTGCACAACATTGGCATGGGCAAGGGATTACCGACTGTCTTCGGGTCATGGCCCGCTTCATCGACGGATACAAAAATTTTAGTGAAGCGCAAACCCTTGATGGAGAAACTCCTGTTTCTCTTGTCAATTTCATTGAAAAACATCACCGCCCACCGACGTCCCTTGTCACAGATGAGGGTCGAGAAGTCCCTTTGAGGGGTTTTGTTGAGATGTGCGCAGTAGGAAGAGCTCTTGCCGATACCGATATGTTTGGAGGCGGAGGGAAAAACGCAGGTTTTAAATGGATCACCGATGAAACGGGAACCATTATTGCAGCTCAGACAGTAAAAATTGATCCTGGATGCGCATTTGAGTGTGCCGTCCAAGAAAAAAATAGATCAAGTGTGAATACCGTCTACAACATGCTCCATCGTCTAGGATGTTCGCAGAACTGGTTTAGCGACTTTCGTGATATCCAAATAGCCAATCAAAACGCTTCAGTTACCTTGAGATGGGATAGCCTTTTAGCCGAGCAGCAAGAATTTTTTCAAAACACCCTTACCCATTGCCTCACCTTTTTAGAAGGGGAGGCAATGAGCTATCTAGTCAAACGGGAAGGCTCTTTTAATCGAGGTCCTCTCGAAAAAATCCCCGAGTCCTATGCCGACTATCTGATTACCAACCTCACAAATTGGCTAAGAGCGCAGCAAAGAATCTATTGGCAACAGATCGGAGAGCGGGTCTTGCCCTTAGAGCTCGGGACCCCGTCTCCCCACTTTGTGGGGAGAACGACATTTTTTGAGGGGTTAGAAAACCACCTTGTAGGAAGTCTTAACGAGCGCCCCCTCTGTACCCTCGTCGGTGAAGGGGGCTTTGGAAAATCCCAACTCGCTTTAGCCTTTGCTAATTCCCATAGACAGGATTTTTCTTTGATCTATTGGATCCATGCAGAGACCAAAGAGATGCTCGAGCTCTCCTACCGCGCATTAGGAAACCAGCTAGGAATCACAGCTCCAGATGACAACCTCGATAGCCTCCAAAGAAAAATCCACCACTTTTTGGAGACCGAAGATCTAGGGGAGCGGTGGCTCCTCATCTATGATAACGTGGAAAAAACAATCCCCCTCCCTACAAGAGGAAATGGAGCGATTCTTATCACTACTCGAGAGCCTAATCTTTGGGAAGAAGAACCTTCCTTTCAACTTTCTCCCTTTGAGTTTTCTGAGGTCCGCCAACTCTTTGCCCGTTTCGAAATCGAAACAAGCGCCCAAGAGATCCGCACCCTTATGGGAGCGATCTCTCCAACCCCCTTGCTAATGACCCATGCCGCCCGCTACCTTCAAAATCATCGAAGAAGTCGAATGGAATCCTACCTAGCCGAGCTACAAACCCTTGCCACTGCTGCTTCAGGGGTGAATCGAGAGCTTCTCCCTCTCGTTGCCACCCTTCAAACTCTCCGCGCATATCCCCAAGCCCTCCAGTTTGCTGAAGTTTGTAGCTTTTTAAACCCCGATGCGA
>DAOWHK010000222.1 GCA_030641465.1 Parachlamydiales bacterium
AAAAAAATTTACAACAATTTATGGATATTCTATGTCGCTCCTCAAAAAGCTTGCTTGCATACTTGACCTTCTTTCAACATGTCACATAGAATCACTAGAGATGATTGCTGCGCAAAGAGAAGGAGATGGCGTCGGATATAAAAATCAGTATTCTAAATTTTCCATCTACCATGCATTTGAAAATTCTTCCTGGCAGCCCTTCATCGACGCTCGCTATCTACTTCTAAATCACGGAAAAAATGGAGCTAACCTTGGAACAGGCCTTGGCTACCAATTTGAAAAAGAAAACCGTCTTACGGGATATGCATATTTTGATCTAACAGAGAGCAAAACAGGTCACTACTTCAATCAAATTACAGCAGGATTTTCCTACACGCATCCCCTACTTGTTTCTGGAAAAGACTATGGAGAATTTACCTGCTACTTTAATGGCTACTTTCCCATCAAGGACCGGGAAAAAAATGTCAAAGCACCCTCTTTTGCAAAGTTTAAAGGAAATCACCTGATCATCAATCAAACAGATCGACTCGCACTTACTGGAACAAATCTCGAACTTGGATACCTCTCTTCCTACTGGAAAGATTTTAATTTATATGTTGCAGGAAGCGGTTATTATTTTGAAAAATCGAGTCTCGATGCTTTTGGTGGGTATGGAAAACTTCGAGTCACTTATAATGACCTAATTCATGCAGAAGTCATGGTCTCAGGAGATCGTCTATTTGGAACAAATGTAAGCGGTACGTTTGGCATTCGCATACCTCTTGATGCCAAAGGAATGAAGGCTGTAAAAACAAAAACGCCCCGTTTGCATCGCCTAAGACCTGTTGAGAGATTTGAGCCAATGATTCTCTACACGGAAAAAAGAAAAGTCATTGCAAAAGATTCTTGTGGAAAAGCTCTAAATTATATTTTCGTTAATAATCTTTGTGGCAGCTGTGGAACATTTGAGAGTCCTTTTGCAACCCTACTTGAAGCACAAAATGCGTCAAAGCCTGGAGATACGATCTATGTATTTAGAGGCGATGGGACAACATCCGGCATGGATATGGGAATTGCAATGCAAGACGAACAAACCTTAGCAGGATCAGGTAGCCAGCTTCGCACATCTACACAATTAGGATTTGTCACAATCCCAGCTCTAACTGCATGTAAACCACAAATCACAAATCTTGCTGGAAATGGAGTGACTCTCGCAACAAACAATACCTTAAGTGGACTTATTATTAATGGCGCCACCGAAAATGGAATTGCTCTTGATTCTACCGTGCGTCATCCCTCTACTATCAATATCTTCTCCTGCGAAGCACTGAACTCAGAAGAATTTGGATTAAAGATTGGTGATTTTGTCATATCTTCAAATGCTCTTATACTAAATATCTCAAACTCCAAGTTTGCTTATAACAAAAGCGGTGGCTTACAAGGAGTCACAAATGAAACTCCACTTGGAAGTAGTACCGCAACCGCAATTGTAACAATCAACAACTCTGATTTTAGCAATAATTTTTCTACAGGAATGATCTGGTTTACAGTCACCAAAAGCTCCACAACTTTAGATATTACAAACAGCAATTTTAATGACAACATGGGAGGAGGTCTGTTTTTTTCAACTATTACATCCAATGTAGCTATAAATCCACTTCTATTTTGCAATATGACCTCTTGTAATTTCATAAATAATACTATTACTGGATTTAGCAGCGCTCATAACGAGCATAGCATAACGGATTTGAATCTAAATTATTGCAGTGCTCAAATGAATGGCAGTACTGGTTTTAGAATAGCTACGGAATCCCTCACAAAGTCTAAAATCAAGTTTAATTTTTGCTCAGCTACAAATAATCTGATAGGATGCCAATTAGCTGATGGAGTCACAGCTTCTACCAATATTTTTTATAACAAATGCATTGCAAAAAATAATACATTAATTGGTTATAGAATCACAGCTCCAAGCAGCACCTCAAATGGCACAATTGAAAGATCTCTTGGCTCAGAAAATACTACGTCTAATTTTGACATCACTTCAGACAAAGCCTCAATTGTCATAGAAAACGACACAACACTCTCGACTGATTTTTGATAGCCCCTATTGAAATTTAGTGAAATCTTAAAGAGGTTGCAATGGACATTTTTGCAACTTTAATTCCTGCAAAAAATTAAGAATCTTTGGGGTTATTTTTATTGCAAACAAAACACATTTCTATTAAAAAAAATTTACAACAATTTATGGATATTCTATGTCGCTCCTCAAAAATCTTGCTTGCATACTTGCCCTTCTTTCAACATGTCACATAGAATCTCTAGAGATGATTGCTGCGCAAAGAGAGGGTGATGGCGTCGGATATAAAAATCAGTATTCTAAATTTTCTATCTACCATGCATTTGAAAATTCTTCTTGGCAGCCCTTTATCGATGCGCGCTATCTACTTCTAAATCACGGAAAAAATGGAGCTAACCTTGGAACAGGTCTTGGCTACCAATTTGAAAAAGAAAACCGCCTTACAGGATATGCCTATTTTGATCTAACAGAGAGTAAAACAGACCACTACTTCAATCAAATTACTGCAGGACTTTCCTATACGCATCCCCTTCTTGTTTCTGGAAAAGACTATGGAGAGTTTACCTGTTACTTTAATGGCTATTTCCCCATTAAAAACCGGGAAAAAAATGTCAAAGCACCCTCTTTTGCAAAATTTAA
>DAOWHK010000115.1 GCA_030641465.1 Parachlamydiales bacterium
ATAACTTTCTTCATAAATTACCGAAAAATTCACCTCATAGTTGAAATTAATCTAGCATCATACTACATTTAAAATTAACGTAAAAAAGAATTTATACACAGTTTAAATTGGAAGCACTGCATAGGAGATTTATGAAAAAGCTACTTAAATTTACAGGACTATTAATTTCCACAGTGCTACTTGTTTCAGCATGCAATAATAGTTCAAAGCAACCAAAGCAAAATTCTCCACAAAAAAAATCTCAAAATCAAGCCCTCAAAATAAATATCAAAAATGAGCCTCAATCTCTTGATCCAAGAAAGGCCCGATGCGCCTCCGATATGAATGTCATTCGTATGTTCATGGAAGGACTTACTAGAATTGATAAATCGGGAACGTGCACCCTTGCACTTGCAGAAAAAGTAACTGTCTCTGAAGATTCAAAAACGTATACATTTACAATCAAAGATGCCTATTGGAGCAATGGCGACCCCATTACTTCACATGATTTTGCTTATACCTGGAAAAAATCCCTGTCCTCTGCTTTCCCCTCTCCATGCGCCGGGCAGCTCTTTCTTATAAAAAATGCGGAGGCCATTAAAAATGGCAGACTTCCAAACAGTCTTCTCGGAATCGATACTCCAGATGAAAAAACCCTAGTCGTTGAACTCAATTACCCCGCGCCCTACTTTCTAGAACTAACAGCACATCCTATTTTCTTTCCGATCAATGTAAAAATCGACAAGCAAAATCCCTCTTGGGCTGAAAGTGTAGAAACCTATATAGGAAGCGGCCCCTTTACTCTTCATAGGTGGAACCATCAGTACTCTATTCAAGCAGAAAAAAGCCAAAGTTATTGGGATAGTAAAGCTGTACATCTACAGACAATTAATATGTCCATGGTACAAGAAGCGACGGGACTATTAATGTTTGAAAAAAAAGAGCTCGATTGGGAAGGGTCTCCTTTTACTGCCATTTCCCCTGATGCGCTTGATGATCTCAAAGAAAATAACTGCCTAAAATCAAGCCCAAGTCTTGCAACCTATATGGTACGCATCAACACGGAAAAACCTCCTTTTAACCTGCCTGAAATGCGTAAAGCATTCGCCTTAGCGATCAACCGGCAAGAAATTGTAGATTACGTCACGCAAGGTGGCCAGATTCCCGCAACAGGACTTGTGCCACCAACACTTAGTCTTCATAACGAACCTTACTTTTTCGACGCGAATAAGGAAAAAGCCCTTATGCTGTTTGAAACTGCACTCGAAAAAAGTGGTGTTCTCTATGAAAAGCTGCCTCAAATTACACTTAGCTACGTAGCTGGAGATCGCAATCATCAAATTGCGCAAGCAATGCAACATCAGTGGCTTGAAGCCTTTGGAATCAAAGTCAATCTTGCACCAACTGAGTCGAATGTTTATTTTAGTAAACTATCAACAAAAGACTACCAACTTGCCTATAGCTCATGGATTGCAGACTTTAGTGACCCAATAAACTTTCTTGAAGCCTTTAAAACAAAACTTTCTGGAACAAACAATACAAATTGGGAAAACCCTGAGTTTATCCAAAATCTTGATAAATCACATTTTGTGAGAAATCAGGAAAAGCGTTTGCAAACACTAACTTTAAGCGAAGCAATTATGATGCAAGATATGCCTGTTATCCCCATCTTCCATAATACGATGCAATATGTACAAAACCCTCAATTAAAAAAGGTTGTGCTAAGCAGCACAGGAGTCATCGATTTTAAATGGGCTTATTTTGAATAAAGGAATAATATGAAAATACTTCTCACGCTTTTTTTACTTCTATCTTCGGCAGTTTTTGCATCGTCTGTCCATATTCAAAATGACAGCCCCTTTAAACTCACTGCAATAATTTTATCAGCGGATGGAAAAAATCTTGGAGAAGTTACAATCAATCCACAAAATAAAATGACTTGGCACGATAGCTACTCCGGAACATCGCAATATTCCGAAACCCCCTACACCGTCATTTTCCGCTGCCCTGAAGGGGCGGAATATGGCATTTGGACTGAAGTTCCTCCAGGCGGCATAGCCACAGCACAAGGATCAAGCGGCCCGCGTATCTGCCGAATCCCTAAAAAACAAAAAGATTCTACGCCAGGAAGCTCCACTACGTACTAACTATACATAAACCGGTTCAAAATTTGGGTTTTTGCCAAAGTCAGGAGTCAAGGTTCAGACTCTCTGAAGCAGCTCCTATTTGTGGATAGGGGCGATGCAAGAGAATCTGAAAATTGGTTATCTGACACAGGAAAAAAACCAAAGGTTGAATCGGTTTGTGTATAATCTTTTCTAAAACAAATATACGGCGGTAAGCGCGATGTCATGAGATGCTATAAAAATAGGATCTTCAAGTTGCTGCTCCTTAAAACCAATTCCAAAGCTTGAGCAATCTGACATTTCCTTTAAAAAACGATCAAAATGCCCCTTTCCATAACCGAGTCTATGTCGATTTTTATCAAACCCAAGTCCTGGAACTAAAATACATCCAATTTCTTTGTTTGGTACAGGTAGACAAATTGCAGGATTTGGGACATAAATCCCAAGTTTTGTTTTTTGCAAATCCGTTTCCAAATTTTTGACTTCGTAGGGAATTATCTCATGCCCCTTCATATGGGGAAGCAGTAGGCGCTTTTCTTTTGCAAGGGCTCTATTAACTGCTGAAAGGTCAATTTCTTCTTGCATATTCGCAAAAGATAGCACTTTTTGGTAGATGGAGAGTTTTGGAAGAAGGAAAGAGCAAAGATCTTCCTTTGCAATTTGCCGTCTAGCCTCAGAAATCTTCTTTCTTTTTTCTTTTAAAAAGATCCGAAGATCTTTCTTGAGCTTAGCTATTTCCTGGTCAGATTTCAAGTGGGCTGTCCTTTGTGATAAATGATTTTTTTTAGTAAATGTCCGTCACAATCAAATAATACTGCCTCTCCACTGCC
>DAOWHK010000019.1 GCA_030641465.1 Parachlamydiales bacterium
ATGGGGAAGTAAGGGCTCAGTACGTTTTAGGGAAATATTATTTAGATGCTCAAGACTATGAAAAGGCTATTCCCTATCTGACTATGGCTGCAGAGCAAGGTTTAGCAAGGGCGGAATATAAGCTTGGAAATTGTTATTATCAGGGAGTTGGTGTCCCTCAATCTTATCAAAGAGCTTTAGAATTGTACAGATTGGCAGCAAATCAAAATATAGCAGATGCAGTATGTGATTTGGGGGTGTGTTATCAATTTGGACATGGTGTTCCGCAGTCAAGTAAAGAAGCCTTTCGTAAATTTAAGCTCGCAGCAGATAAAGGTAGCCTCACTGCCCTATGCAATCTTGCAAACTGTTATTTAACAGGAGCAGGAGTTCATAAATCTGAAGCAGAGGCAATTCGCATCTTTAAGCTTGCAGCGGATCAGGGGGAAGCTCAATCTCAGTGTAATATGGGAGTTTTTTATTTAAGAGGGCAAGGAGTTCCTGAGAGTGAATCGATGGCAGTTCGTTACTTCCACTTAGCAGCAGAGCAAGATGATTCTGGGGCGCAGTACCATTTAGGGATATGTTATGAAAATGGGTTTGGGGTTACGAAATCCTTTCAAGATGCTTTTCGATATTATAAACTTGCAGCGGATAATGGTAATGCAGAAGCTCAAAGCAAGCTTGGAACATTTTATTATGAAGGGAAAGAGATTGAAAAAAAATATGATCAAGCAGCTTATTATTTCCGCTTAGCAGCAAATCAATGGCATGCCCAAGGCTGTGTTGGCCTCGGTCGTTGTTATGAACGTGGGCATGGAGTGATCCAGTCTAGTAAAGATGCTTTTTCTAATTACAAGATTGCGGCTGATCAAGGTTTGGCTGAGGGGCAATATCAATTAGGTCTATATTATGAAATTAAGCAATCTTTGAAAAATGCTGAGCACAATATTAAGCTTGCAGCTGATCAAGGATATTTGGATGCGCAAAGATCACTAGCTAAAGGATATTATTTGGGTACTTTTGGGTTTAAAAATCAAACCATGGCAGCTAAATACATGAAACTTGCAGCAGACCAAGGCGATGCTTATGCTGAGCATAATATTGCCTGTTGGTATACAACGGGCAAAGGTGTAGAAGAATCAAGAAGCGAAGCAGTTCGCTATATGCGACTTGCAGCAGAGCATAATTCGGCTCGTGCAAATGGGTTGATGGGGAAGTGGTGCCTTTCAGGATTGAACGGATTAAGGATGTCTGGACCAGATGCAAAGCGGTATTATTTGACAGCTATAGCTCTTGGTGATGTTGAATCTATGCGCGAGATGGGTGAGTGGTATGAAAAAAGAAATGCTGTTTTGCCTAAAGAAGAACGCAAAATTTTTGATCGTTGTGTTGAATTGGTTGAAGAGAAGAATGATAGTGAAGAGTTATTTAACCTTGGAGTATGTTATCACAAGGGATATGGAGTACAAAAATCAGAAAAAGATGCGATACGTATATTCACATTATCAGCTAATTTAGGAAACGCAAGTGCCAAAGTAAAAATAGAAGGGTTACCTAAACCTTCTAAAACTATTCCTCAAACACCACCAAAAAAGCGCGTTTCCAAAAAACCACCTACGCCTGATTTTACGAGCGCCCAAAGTCTATTTGAATTGGGTCGGATATATGAACGTGGGGGAGAATATCCACAATCTGATCATGAAGCGATCCGTTATTATACTTTTGCAGCGCATGGTGGTCACCCTGGAGCAATGTGCGTATTAGGTCAACATTATCTAGACGGGAAAATAATTAACCAATCTGACGAAGAAGCTGTTAGTTTTTTTACACTTGCAGCAGAGAAAAAATATCCAGAAGCGTATTACAGATTGAGTCTTTGCCATAAAGAGGGGAGAGGTTTTACGCAATCCGAAAAAGAAGCGGGCCGTTTTATGCGTCTTGCCGCGGATGATGGGTATGCTAAGGCACAGCTTGAGATTGGCCGTAATTTTTATTCTGGTAGAGGTGTAACTTTAAATATTGAAACGGCTATCAAATATTTAACTTTTGCTGCAGAGCAGGGGCTTGCTGAAGCCCAATGTGAGCTTGGAATGTGTTATCAAAAGGGTGCTTTTGTTGGCAAATCAGATGAAATTTTTGTTTATTGGATGAAACTTGCAGCAGAGCAGAGATTTGCTGAAGCGCAGTACAAATTAGGACTTCATCTTTGCGGAAACCACCCTGCATGGAGTAAAGAGGGAAGGCAGTATGTGAAGCTTGCAGCAGATCAAGGCCACCCTGGAGCCCAAAGTGATTATGGAGCTATTTTGCAGGACAAAGCTGGTCCGGGTCCATTTTACGAAGAAGGAATTCGTTATATCAAGATGTCTGTAAAGCAAGATTGTCCTGAGGGACATTATAACCTTTTTAGATGTTACATGAGTGGCAGTGGTATTGAGAAATCTGAAGCCAAAGCTATTCCTCATCTCATACTTGCAGCAGATCTAGGTTGTATTACTGGAAAAGGAGACGCTCAGTATCGTCTTGCAAGAAGATACAAAGCAGGAGATGGTGTTCCTCAATCGAATCAACAAGCGCGGAAATATTATAAACTTGCCATAGCACAAGGACATAGAGAAGCACAAAGAGAACGCACTAATATGGATAGTTGTAGTCCTTCTTAATTTAACAAGAGGGATGTACAAAATATTTTCTTTTTAGGATGATAAATGTAATTTTGTAATCAAAGCTTTTGGGCGATTATTGCGCCTCCAAGGCAGCGATTGTTTTCATAAAAAACAATGGACTGCCAAGGGGTAATTCCACGCTCTTTTTCATCGAATTCTACTTCAATTTCTTGAGATTTACGCTGAAAAATGGTGCAAGGCACCTCTCGCTGTCTATAGCGAATTTTTGCATGGCACCTATCAGGAAGGGGCTCTTTTGGATTTACAAGGCTTAAGTCTTTTGCAAGGAGCTTTTTCCCAAAAAGCGCTGGATGGTCCTCGCCTTTTGCGACAATGACTTGGTTTTTTTCTAGATTTTTATCGCTAACGAACCAAGCGGCTCCCTCGCCCCCGATGCCAAGGCCTTTTCGTTGTCCAATTGTGTAGTAAACGCTTCCTGCGTGTTTGCCAAGAATATTGCCTTCCGTATCAATAATGTCGCCGGGTTTATTCGGAATATATTTTTCTAAAAATTCTTTGAAATTGCGCTTGCCAATGAAGCAAATACCTGTGCTGTCTTTTTTGTCAAACACAGGAAGGTCAATGTCTTTTGCAATTTTTCGCACAGCAGTCTTTTCTAAATGACCAATTGGAAATAACACTTTTTTTAAGATCACATCTTTAATGGTATAGAGAAAGTAGCTTTGGTCTTTTAGAGGATCATGACCTTTTAAAAGCTGCCCATTTTGAGTTTGGCAATAATGTCCTGTTGCCAGAAAATCTGCGCCAAGCGCTTTTGCTTTTTCAAAGAGGGCTTTGAATTTTATTTCTCGGTTGCAAAGAATATCGGGATTGGGAGTATGGCCAGCTTTAATTCCATCAAGAAATTCCGTAAAAACTAAGTCCCAATACTCTTTTACAAAATTTACTGTATAGTAGGGGATATCTATTTTCTGACAGACAGCTTGCACATCTTCATAGTCGGTTTGTGATCTGCAGACTCCATTTTCGCCTTCCTCTTCCCAGTTTTTCATATACAGGCCAAACACATCGTAGCCCTGCTCTTTTAGAAGATATGCAGTAACCGCAGAGTCTACACCTCCTGACATCCCAACTGCTACTTTGTATTTTTTATTTGAATTCATAGTCTCCATGGTCTAAGAGTTTAATAAAGATGGGAGTTTTTTTGTATGAATAAACTTAAGCTTCAGTTTCCCTCTTCGGTCTATCTATTGCAGCTTGGGCCGAAATTTACGTTTTATGATGCCACAAATTGTATTGATTATTTGAAAAAGCTTGGGATTGAGGCTGTTTATTGCTCTCCCTATCTCAAAACAAAACCAGGAAGTCTTCATGGTTATGATATTATTTCCCCTTTGGAATTAAATAATGAACTTGGGGGAGAGAAGGGGTATTTGCAGTTTTGTGGTAAGCTAAAAGAGGCGAACATGGGTCAAATTTTTGATCTTGTTGCAAATCACATGGCAGCAAATGAATATAACTCTTGGTGGTTTGATGTTTTGGAAATGGGACAAAAATCCATGTATGCTGAGTACTTTGATATTGATTGGGACCCTCCCATTTCTGAATTAAAAGGAAAAATTTTAGCGCCCGTATTATTGCATCCACTAGATGAGGCAATAGACAAGGGGGAGATAAAACTTGCCTATCAATTTGGGCGTTTTGAGATTCAGGCAAATTTTTTAGCCCACCCAACAAGTCCTGAATCGTATCCGATGATTTTAGGAGATGCTATTTCTGCAGATAAAGAAACGCTTCAAGAGCTAATCAAAGATCCCAAGATCAAGGATCTTGTCGAAGAGCGGATTGCATTTTTTAATCAAGATGTAGAAAGACTCAAGAATTTGTTAGATTTGCAGCATTTTATGTTGGAATTTTGGCAGCTGGGTCCGATGAAAATTAACTATAGACGGTTTTTTGACATCAATGAACTTGCAGCGCTTCGGGTTGAGAGGGAAGAGGTTTTTGAGCATTATCATCGCTATATTTTTCAGCTGATTCGCGAAGGAAAAATTCAGGGACTTCGCGTGGACCATCCGGACGGGTTTTATGAGCCTGAAATCTATTTTAAACGTCTTAGGAAAGAGGCAAAGACGTACGTTGTTGTAGAAAAAATATTAGATGGAGATGAAGAGCTTCCCCCATCGTGGGACGTTGATGGAACTATTGGTTATGAGTTTTTAAATGATTTGATGGGGCTATTTATTAAGCAAGAGAGTAAAGAGGCTTTTGATGAAATTTATTCGACCTTTTCTAATTTTGAGGAGAGTCCCATGGAGCTTCTTTATAAGCAAAAAAGAGAATTTGCTCTAAATAATCTCTTAAGTGAGGTGAACGCTCTTTCCAAAAAACTTTGCAGTTATTTCCCAAAGTTTGCCTTTGAAGATGTTAAAAGGGGACTTGTGGAATTTTTTGCGCAGTTTCCAGTTTATCGAACATATATTCAATACAATGACAAAATACTTTCGAGCAAAGATAGAGATGTTTTAGAAAAAACGTTTCAAAAGCTTAAACGAACTAAGATAAAAAAAGAGGTGATTTCCCTTTTTGAAAAAATCTTTTTTTTAGAGGAAACAGCTTGTAGAGAGATTGTTCTTCGCTTTCAGCAGCTCTCGCCCCCGATTATGGCAAAAGG
>DAOWHK010000062.1 GCA_030641465.1 Parachlamydiales bacterium
GTGGTCCATCGACTGGAGATAGGATATTTTGATGAAAAAGGATGGCTTTTTCTGCTAGGAAATTGAGGGGATTTTTTCTTGGGGGTGGAGTTTCTATTTGGGTTTTTTCAATGAGATCGGTGTCTTTTCCCCACGGCTCAAAATATCCGGCTGCAGCGTGTAACTTTCCAAATAGGATAATGAGTAGTATGATGTAATGCATAAGGCCACCTAATATAGGCTTAATTTGGTTTAAAAGCCATAGTTTAGCATAAGAACTGGAAAGAGCTTTTGCTCGCTTAGAACGGTATACGCATTTTGTTCGTAAATTCTTTCGTTATAGAGCTTTGCAGACTCTCCGGCTCCATAGATCCCTCCGAAATACCAGCCTGTTTCAAAGCTTAGGGTGATTGCGGCGGCGGCGTACTCTTTTTTATTAAAAAAATGGACAGTTGCTGCAATAAAAAGACTGTTTAGAAGAAAGGCTGTGATTGCGGATTGTTTCTGACCGACATAGAGGTAACCAGCTCCTGGAAGAAAGGTGTTTAGTGTTTTTGCTTTTCCAATGGATTTTTTTTCAAGTTCATAGTTTTTTATGAGCTCTACAAGGCTTTTGTCTTTGGGTCTTTCCTTCGAAATTTGCTCAATTTCTTCGATATCTCCATCGAGAAGAGCTGAAGAAAGTGTGAGCTTTTTTGCGGTATCTGGGTAGGAGTGCTCGAGTATTTTGAGGATGTAGTCTGCGTTTTCTGTTTGATCTGTTTTGCGGTAGGTTTCATAGAGAATTAGAAGAAGATCGTGATATGTGGTAAATGTAGTGTCTACTTGGCTTAAGTTTGAAGTTTGGAAGGTTTCAAGGACATCGTCATATTTTTTTCCAAGATAATAGCTAAGCATCATGAGATATTGCACTTCTAATAGGCGTGAAGATTCATCTTTATCCATGAGGATTTCTGCGCGTTTGAATGTAGAGATGGCTCTATAAAGATCTAATTTTTTTGCAAAGGCATCAGCAATTAAATATTCATGGCCCCAGGGCTCATTTTTTTCAGACTGGGAAAGATCTTTGAAAGGAGAGGATAAATTTTGTAGATAACGATCTTGCACAGCATAATTTACTTGGGGCTCAATAGAGTCTTGAACGCGGTAACAAGCTGTTGTAAGAGTTGCAACTATTAGAAGGCAAGAGACTAATTTATTCATCATCAGGAGTTTTGACAAGTTCTAGGGCTTGATCGAAGTTTTCAGGTTCTGATTGTGATCTAAAGAGGTCTTCTTGTCTTGCTGTAATTTCTTTGTATTCATCGAAGGAGTTAATGATATGAGGTTTGATGAAAATGAGAATATTTGATGTTGATTCCAAGCGGTCATTTTGACTAAAGAGTGCGCCAACAAGAGGAAGTCCTCCAAGGCAAGGAATGCTTTGCTTTGAGTGCGTTTTTGTATTTCTCATCATGCCACTAAGTACTACGAAGTGTTGGTTTGGAAGAGTGACTGTTGTAGAAGTTGAGGCTTTTGTTGTAGCAATTCCATTGACGCCACCTGTTGAGTCGCTTGAAGAATTCGGATTGTCTGTGACTTCTGAGATGTCTTGTTTAATATCGAGAGTGATAATTTCACTATCTCCGACTGTTGGTGTGATACTTAAATTCACGCCGATATCTCGATATTCAAGATTTGTAGTGGTTGCAGTGTTTACGCCTGTTGTCGTTGTCGTAGATCCGGTAAAGGGAAGGTTTGTCCCGACAAAAATTGTGGAGTTTTTATTGTCTTGCGTAATGAGTTTTTGATTCAGAACTATCGTGCTATCTCCATCCACTCGAAGGGCGTTAATTAGTGAACCTAAGGCTGCATATGTTTTCCCTTTATGAAAAACAAGGTCCCCAATAATTCCTAAATCAAATCCTGAGACGCCAATGGGGACCGATTGTCCGTTTGGAGTGACAGTTGGAGGTTTAATGTTTGCTAAGTTTTTATTGAATTCAGCAAGAGGATCCGGATTTCCAGTATCGGGGAAGGTTTGGAAATTTCCGGTTCCGTAGCCAAAGCGATCTTTATATTTGCCCTGAGATCCCCATCTTAGACCAAATTCGAGGGAATTGCTAATCGTTGTATCAATTACCAGGATTTCGATAAAAACTTGTTTTAGAGGAACGTCGATACTTTCAATGAGCTCTTTTAGTTTACCAAGCGTTGCTGGGTCGCCTGAACTAATAATAGAGTTTGTTACTTGGAGCCACTGCGTTGAGTTGATTGCAGTCACAAGATTTTCATTTCCTTTCGAGGCTTTCATTTTTTCGACTTCAGTGCCAATTTTTTTCAGCGCTGATTCGATTTCACTTCCTGTATGGTACTGCAATTTGTATATTAAGAAGCTCATGTCTTGAAATGTTTCGATAGATTGCATGTCAGAGCTTGCTTTTCCAGGAACATCAAATTTTGTGAGAAGATGTTCTATTTTTTCTGTCGCTGCCTTATCTCCGGAAATCAGAATCGATGTAGATTTTTCCATCCATTGGAGGTGATTGATTGCATCAAAGAGGGATTGGTCATCGACACCTGAGTTTACGAGATTTGTCTCAAAGTCTTTTAAAAACGTAATCAGCTCTGGTCCTGAGACATATTTTGGTTCATAGAGAAGGTATCCTGATGGAGAAGTTCTTAGTGACTCTTTCCCAGCTTTTGCTAATTGCTCGGTATCAAATTTTTTCAAAAGGGCATTTACTCTATCAAGAATTTCAGGTGTGCCGGTAAAAACAATGGAATTTGTGTCCTTAGTATATCTCATATTGGTAAGGGTTTGGACTAATCCATCATCGGGTTTTGCAGATTTTTTTAGATCGCCAATGATGGATTTTAAGGAATGTAGTAGAGATTGGCTTGTGACAAATTTGATTTTGTAAATGAGGAAGCTTGTTTTTCCTATTTGTCTTAAGGAGTCTAATTTATCAGATGGAGTGTCTACAGTTTCTAAAAGAGTTTGAATTTTTTCGATGGATTCTTTTGTCCCAGTAAACAGTATGGAGTCTGAGGAGTCTATCGCCCTTGCAGAGGAAATGGTATAGAGGAGTGCTGGATTGGAAAGACCAGAGCTTTGAAGTTCCGTAGAAAGATCGCTAAGTGTTGCGATTAACTCTTTTGGAGTAGAATATTTTGGTTTATAAATAAAGAAAGCGGAAGCGTCTTCCACATGCTTTACTTCCGATCGTTTTACATCAAATTCACTGATGAGAATTTTTGCTTCATCAATTGAGTTTGCGTTTCCTGTGATATAGAGAGCGTTTGTAGATTTTATCCATTGGATATTTGTCAGGGTAATTACAAGTTGTGGATTGACATTCGAGGCTTTTAGGTTTTTGATCATTTTAGCTATATCATCAAGTATGACATCACCTGGAACAAATTTAAGTTTGTAGAGAAAAAATGTTTGTTTTCCAAGTGCATAGGTAGTTTGGTCGACGGAATCAAGACTTGGTAAAATAGTTTTTAAACGATTGATCGTTGATTTAGACCCTCGGAAAATAAAGGAATTTGAATCTGTGAGATACTTTCTAGAGTTAATTGTTTGAATGAGTTTTTCATTCATTGGTTCATCTGAATTTAAACTGCTAATGAGTTTATCCAAATGGGAAGTGAGTTGCTTTTCGGAAATATTGACGAGTCTGTATACGTATATTTGACTTTCTGATAACTCTTCTTCTGCAGTATCTGGTGTATCGATTGTGCTAAGTAGTTTTTCTACTTCTTGTAGAGATTGAGGATCGCCTGTAAAAAGAATTGTATGACTCTCTTTGATGTATTTCA
>DAOWHK010000104.1 GCA_030641465.1 Parachlamydiales bacterium
CCAGATTCCTTCTCTCTCTTTTATCTCCCCATCTATTGTGCCTGTTTTCTCTTTGTACCCTAAATCCTTATCAAACACTCCTTCAAAAATGAGCTGTCCACGCAAGTCCCATGTTTTTTTATCTTTTCGGGAATCCCCATGAAAGTAAGTTTCTTCATGAATTGAGCCATTATCAAAATACCGAAAGTGCGTTCCATAGGCTATTCCCTCATAAAAATACCCCTCATCAAGAAGCACACCCCTGTCGTTCCAGATTCGATCAAAACCTGATCTTTGTCCGTTTGTAAACAAACTCTCTCTTTTACGCATTCCATTTGGAAAGTAGAGTAAAACACAGCCATTTAATCTGCCATTATCGTAGAACATCCGTGTTTTTAATCGCCCATCTTCATAAAAATATTCTTGACGTCCACTAAGTCTTCCCTCTTTATATTGCAGCTTACTAAAAAGGCTTCCTGAAAGATAATACCTAAGGACTTTACCTGTTTGCGCACCATGCACAAACCAGCTACTTGAAAGGCATACCCCCTCTTCTGAATAAAAAACGGATGGACCATGAAGCTTTTCTTCGTAATAAAATGTCTTGGATTTTACTTTTCCTGATTCATAGTAGGTACATTTTACATCTTCTTTTTCTACTGCATGCTTCTTTTCAATATGAATTTCAAGATCGTGATCTATCAATTTTAGCATGCCTTGATCAAATTCATAAGTATTCATTAATCACCTTTAAGTGTTTATTCGCGATATCTTGAAAAAATAATGGAGCTAAAAGTTTCGGGTCTTTTTGCCAATCTCTTGCAAGGATAGGCTTCCAAATCTGCCAAATAGGGCTAAGCAGATTTTTAAAAGCGATTTCTTCTTCCATCTCAATTTCAAATAGAGCTTTAAGCCCTGCATTTGATGCGCTTATTATCATCTCAGTTTTCCGCTTTACAGCCTCTAAACTATCCACAATTTCCTGAAAAATAGAGCTAAGATGCTCTTTCTTTGCATAAGGTCCTCTCCCAAGTCTAAGAGCTAATTGAAGCATTCCATGAATATCATATTCTGCATCAAGCCCTTCAAAGACTCCATTTTTAAAAGTGCGCCCGGGATATAGCCTCTTTAAATCACGAAGAAAGTTCGAGCTCATTTTAAAATCGGGTTTATCATCTTCAAGATCCACTCCCGCAAAAATAATCGGGTTGCAACCAAGTAAAAGCGCAATTTTTGTCATAAAATCTGCAACAGTCCACCCTCCATCAAAACAAGGCCTTGGCATTCCAAGCTTTTCATAAATCCAAGACTCAATAGGGTAGGCCCCATTATCGCCCAAAGAAAGCCTCTGACCATGAATACGAAAATAGAGGTCATGAGATAATCGATTTTGCAAAAAAATCGGAGCTTCAAACTGGCTGTGCGCTAAAAACCGCTCTAAAGGTGGTTTTGGATCAAAGCTTGCACCCACATGAAAATTAATGCCCCTATTAGAAAGAAGAGGCATTGCAGAGCCTCCACCAAAAATGATTACCTTATTCTCTAATTTTTTCAACTGAGGAATACACCTTTCTAAAGAAGGGCCAGCACCACAAATAACAGCTGGAACATTTAGCGCTTTGCTTGGCATTTCAAAAGGCCTATCCATACACTTAATGTTTGCATAAAGATTATGCATAACCTGCACCCCAAAATCGCTATACTCTGATGCAACGCAGTGAATAGCAGCATGAAACTCTTGAAACTTTTTATACCCCTTTGCTTGCCTATCCAAAGCAAAATGCTCAAGTGGCAATAAAACATGCTTCCAAAGAATTTCTTTAAGACTTTCCACATGCTCAGTAAAACAAATATGAAACCTTGGATGCTCTAGAAAAATTTTAGAGCTCTCTAATTGTGCAAACTGCGCAATACAACCAAGGTCGTCATCAAGTACAATCAAGGCTCTATCTTTTGCTTCCTCAAGCCAATGAAAAAAATGGGACTCCTCAAAATTTATTCCATGAAGCACGAGTACTTTTGCATCGGAAAAAATAGGCCCAAAGGATTTTTGATGCTTTTTTGGAGGTACCCTCAGTATTTCAAATGCGAGACGCGGGTTTTTAGCTTCCACCTCTGCATGATTCATTCGAGTGACTCCAAAAGTTTCTGATAACTTGGAAGGTGCGGCGTAAATTGATATTTTTTTTTCGTGTGATCAAACCAACCAAGATGCCTCTCTTTTTCATTTACAAGAGCCACAAAACGCGCCCTTATAAAAGAATTATACCCAATCACCTGGTCAAAGGCTTTTGCATTTAGATTAGTAGCCTTACATTCAACGAGTAAAAGAGGGAAAAAAGGAATTTTTGCTTGCTCATTTTTTGCAAAACAGATGATATCAAAGCGCCTTCTTGGAATGAGCCTCTTTTCCATAGACAAATGAGGAAGCTCTGAGAGTTTTTTCTCAACCGCAATATAACTAGAGGGGAAACCCAAATCTGATACCATGATCTGGACAAGGGTTTGCCTAACGATTTCTTCAGGGGTCGCTCTTACAAAATTCTTTCGCACCCCATCATAAATCAATCGAGCCATAATCTACTCTGCAGCAATGACCCCATAATTGCCATCACTCGTGCGATAAATGACTTTAAGTTTTTGCTCCTCTTCACTTTTGAAAAGCAAAAAGTTATCATCAGAAAGCTCCATTTTCATCATCGCCTCATCAAGTCTTAACGTTTTAAGAAGACGCTTTTTTGTTTTTACAATCGATGGGATTTTATAACCACTATCTTTGAGCGTAGCATTATTTGCATCGGCAATTTCTTCATCCATATGCTCCAGCTCGTCTTGCTCCGCTTCATGAATACTGACTTCAACCTCTGTTGCAGAAAGTCCCTTAGTGTGATGATCTTGAATGCGATCTTTCCACTTTGAGAGTTTTGCGCGAAGCTTATCAAAAGCCTTGTCAATTGCAGAGTACATATCAAGCGTTACAGCATGAACTTTGATCTTAAAATGAGAAAATTTAACAATGATATCCACATTGTGATTCAGTTTCTGAATATCTAACTTTACTAAGATATCTAAAATGTGAGGAGTAAATGGCTCAATTTTATTGATTCTTTCTTGAACGTAGTCCCGAATAGAATTTGTAATCTCGATATTTTTTCCAACGATCGAAGTATTATACTCATTCGTATTATCCGCCGGTTTCGCCATAGTAACCTCACCCCTAATAAATGTTGTATTGCATTCCAAAAAAAGACGCACCGAAAAGGACTCGAACCTCCAACCGCCCGGTTCGAAGCCGGGTGCTCTATCCGATTGAGCTATCGGTGCATTCAAGTTCACCTTATTTTAACAGGGGAAATTTTTCTTGTCTACGTGGCTTTTCTTAGTTGGCATTTAATTCTCATCCTCTCATCCTACCTAAGATGGAGACACAAGAAAAAGAGGAAGCGATCGTACTGAATTCCCTAGAATTTAAAGAGCGCAGCCGCATTATCACCTTATTTACCAAAACCTCTGGCGTAATTAGCCTCATCGTAAAAACAATAAGCTCAAAAAAACGCCCCCTTTTCAATCTAACAACGCCGCTATGCCGCGGGGAATTTCTCTACCGCCTTGGCAAAAACACCCTGCATAAATTTCTTGATGGCACCATAATAGATATGCACCTACCTCTTCGAAAATCCTATGATCACCTAGAAGCTGCAGGCTACCTTATTCAAGCCATCAAAAAATCACAACTTCCCGAAAAGCCAGCACCAAAGCTTTATAACCTCTGCTCCTCCTATCTAAAACATCTGCCTGAATTTAAAGAGCCAAAAATTCTTGCAGCAAGTTTTTACCTAAAAATTCTTAAACATGAAGGTCTCATTGCCTTAGCACCCAAGGGACAAAGCTGCAACAAAGAAAATTTTTCAAATTTTACCCCACCTGAGTGGAATGAACTGCTTGTTCTGTCTGAGGCGCGCACATTTGCAGATTTGCAAACAGTAGATCTATCAAGTCCCCTCTTTACAAAGATTGAACAATTATTCGAATCTAAAAACAACTCTATTATATAATATTTTTTTTAATCTTTAAAAAAACCAATCAATAACCATTATATTCCTGGAGCTTTCACAAAATAAGAGGTTGGGAAACAAACGCGCAGGATAAAACTGAATGTTGCTTTTTTTTGGTTTTTCCAAAGCAGAAAGATGTAGGTAAAGAAAGAGTGAATGAAGAAACACTACGTAAGCTTGAAGAAACAGTCTTATTAAGACAACTTAGAAGAAGATAAAAGGCTGCGAAAGGGGGGACTCGAACCCCCACAGGAAATCCCACTACCCCCTCAAGGTAGCGCGTCTACCAATTCCGCCACTTCCGCAAAATTCATTGGAATCAATGAGTTAAGTTTTCTATAATAGTGATTAAAAGAGATCAAATCAAGCAAAATGAAATTCCTCTCCCTCTTTCTTATCAAAGTCTATCAGCTTTGCATCAGCCCGTTGATTGGAAGATGCTGCCGCTTTTATCCAAGTTGCTCGGAATACACTGCAAGCGCTATTCGAAAACATGGAGCTTTTAGAGGGATTTTTTTGGGAATCAAGCGCCTTCTTAAGTGCCATCCTTTTCATCCTGGCGGCGTTGATGAAGTGCCGTAGGAATAGTTAACTCTTTTCCAGGCAGTAATTTTTCCGAATACAGTTGATTTTCGAGCTTTATTGCACTAACTGTAACTTTATATTTATTTGAAATTTTCCAAAGCGTATCACCTGATTGAATAGTGTAAATTATTTTTTGAGGAAGGGGTTTTTCCGGTAAATTTTGGGGAGCACTTTCCTGCAAAATAGAATCGGCTTTACTAAGCACCAAGTCAGAGCGAACACTTTGTTTCATAGCTTTTGCAAAAGACTCTTTTTCTTCTCCAGAATATTTCTCTGCAAGACACGAAAGCTGCACGTCTGTTAAATATTTTAAAGAAAATTCCCTATCTTTTTCTACAAGAAAGCGAGCTGAAACGCTCGAACCATGTTCTAAAGATTTAACAAGAAATTCTCGAAAAAGTTCCAATGAGGAGCCGCCGCCCTGCCTCATTTTTCTAGAAATATCCCCGATTATTTCCCAAGAGCTCTCAAGTATTAGCGAAAGCGCAACCTGCTTTTCACGAGTCATATCCAGACGATTTAAAAGAGTGAATATCGATTGAAATTCCGATGTAAGAAAAAAAGCATCCTTTAATGAGATCGCAATCGCATCTTTTTGCATTTGCATTTCAGAGTGGATCCCCTCGGCAGTTAGGGGCCATTTTTCTCTTTGCGCAAAAAGGGAAATCGCTTGAAAGTGATGATCTAAAAGCCCTGGAAAGAGCGTCATCCCAATTTTTTCCCCACCTTCAGGATTGACAAGCTGCACAGCTCTTTTCTGCAAATGATACCCCGAAAGAGCTCTTTCAAGATCAAAATAGTGAAAGGAAACCAGGCACGATAGGGCCAAATCCCTTACCGAATACCCTTCCTCAATCAATGTTTGATTGCGCAAAGACCCAAGAAGCTCATGAAAGGAGCAGGAAAAAAATTGCGTTAAAATTTCCGCATTCGTTTTTGAAAATTTTTCTTTAATATGTCTTTGGTTTTCCTCTGAAGCGGTCACTACGGTCTGCGGGGTGAGCGCAAAATAGACAAACGTTGCAATAAGCCCTAAATTCAGTGCTCCACTTAAGATAAGCGCCTGAGTTAGCCACTTCGTTTTCTTATGCCATGATGTTTCAAAAAGATCTTCTTCCATAACCACAAAAAATACAGATTCGAATTATTTTTAGGAAGGGCTATTATTCTCTTTGCAACTATCTTTTTAGGATGCTAAAATCACACGCATGTTAGTATCACTTACTTGGTTAAAAGAATTTATTTCCTTCAAGCAATCTCCAGAAGAAATTGCAGCTCTTCTCATAGACGCGGGCTTAGAGGTCGATAAAATCGAAAGAACGAAACTTAGCTTTAGCGGAATTGTCTGCGGAAAAGTTCTTAATGTCACCCCTCACAAAGACGCCGACAAACTAAATATTGCTGAAGTAACAGATGGCAGTGACACTTATCAAGTTGTTTGCGGCGCGTCTAATTGCCAAGCTGGTATCAAAGTGGCTTTTGCAAAAATTGGCGCCTGTTTAGAACTAAAAGACAACAAAAAAATCAAAATTAAAAAAGGTAAATTAAAAGGCATTGAATCCTTTGGAATGCTTTGCAGCGAAGAAGAGCTAGGTCTTGCAGATACAAGCGATGGCATCATGCACCTTCCCCCTGACACAACCCTTGGTCTCGATCTTCAAGAACTTTACTCGGACATCCTTTTTGAAATCTCACTTACTCCAAATCTTGGTCACTGCATGAGCATTCTTGGTGTTGCGCGTGAGCTTGCCGCAAAACTTGAGTGTGACATTAAAAGACCTACTTTTTCGCTCGTAGAAGACTCAAAAAATTCCATTGAAGAAAAAATTTCCGTCACAATTAAAGATACGGAAAATTGCAATAGATATTGCTGCAGAATTCTTGAAGGCGTAACTGTCGCCCCATCTCCACCTTGGCTTATCAATCGCCTAACAAATGCTGGTGTCCGCAGCATCAACAATATTGTAGATGTCACAAATTACGTGATGTTAGAGCTTGGGCAACCTCTTCACGCTTTTGACTATGATCAGATTGAGGGCAGCAAAATCATTATTGATTCTTCCACAAAAGAAACCTCAATAGTAACACTTGATGGAGAAGAAAGAGCGGTTCCTAAAGGCACTCTTCTCCTATCCGATGCTAAGTCTCCTATCGCAATTGCAGGGATTATGGGCTCTAAACGTGCATCGACTGAAGATTATACGCAAAATGTATTGATAGAATCGGCTTATTTTTCAGCGCAGTCTGTTCGCAAGGGATCTAAAAAACTTAGCCTTCGCTCTGAATCATCTTCAAGATTTGAAAAAGGAGTGGACTATCATGGCGTCCAAGAAGCTCTTGATCTTGCAGTTTTTCTCATGCAAAAAGTCGCAGGCGGAAAAATTGTTAAAAACAAGATCGACCAAAAGCCAACCCCGTTCGAAGAAAGAACGCTTACTATTCGCACAAAAAAAACCAATCAAATTCTTGGAACCTTTTTTACCCTTCAAGAAATCGAATATCACCTTAACAATCTTAACTTCAAATCTCTCAAAAAAAATAATGATTGCTTAACGGTCTCTATCCCCTCGTATCGCAATGATGTAGAAGCAGAGATTGATCTTATAGAAGATGTAGCAAGAATTTATGGCTATAATAATATCCCAAAATCGAATCCCAAATATTCTTCATCTAAACTTCCAAGCTCCCCTATCTATCTATTGGAGCGTGAAGTGCGAAAACGGTGCACAAGTTTTGGTCTTCAAGAATTTTTAACCTGCGATCTAATCAGCCCCAAACTCTCTAAAATTGGACTCGAAACATCTCTTGCAAGCTTTGCGCAAATTGAGGTAATGCATCCAAGCTCGATCGATCAGTCCATTCTTCGAAGCTCACTACTCCCAGGACTTCTTGCCTCCATAAAAATCAATCAAGACCATAAACAAACAGATATTAACGCATTTGAAATCGGAAAAATTCACTTTAAAAATAACGAGAATTTTACTGAGAGGATGGCTCTTGCAATTGTTCAATGCGGGACTACTCAGCCATATCATTTTCAAGCAAAAGAGAAATCCGCCGACTTTTATGGCCTCAAAGGAATCATCGAAAACCTTCTACATACACTCAATATCGAAACATTTTCGTTTAAGAAAAGCAGCCTTTCTTCCTTCCATCCTAATAAACAAACAGCCATTTATTCAGGAGAAACCCTTATTGGATCAATGGGTGAAATTCACCCTGAACAATTGTTAATGCTTGATATAAAAAAAAGCGTCTTTTTTGCACAAATAGATCTGCAAGATTTACTCGCCTTAAAAAAGCGCAGTACTCAAATGACACCACTTGCTCAATTCCCAGAATCGGACCGAGACTGGACGGTTTCATTAAAAAAAGAGACTTCGCTTAGTGTATTTTACAAAGCACTTGAGAGCTTTACAAGCAAACTCCTTAAAGAAACAGTCCTTTTAGATATCTATGAAGATGAAAAAATTGGAAACGATCGAAAAAATGTAACCTTCCGCTTTTCCTACCGTGACGATAAAAAAACCATCGAGTATAATAAAGTAGAAAAAGAACATAGTAGACTCAAAAAAGCCATAGAAGACTCTCTTCAAGACTTCATTCTTTCTTAAAACCTCCTAATGCAACCCATTCGAAAAAAAGGTTGAAGAAAAGAGCCAAGTGGGTAATGGTAATGGGTTATATCAATGAACAAAAAAATTAAAGACTTAGATTAAGAGGACAAGAATGAAGAGCAATTTCATTTTGATGATTGGTACAGTAGGCATATTAATGTCTGGATGTCAAAACTCAAAAAACAAAAACGATGAAGTGATCTCTCAACGTTATATTCATAAATATGGATATGATGTTTCTCAAGAAGAATGGGAACGAGCTGATTATCCAGGCCAAGTCATTACAACACTTCGCAATGGAGTTACAATTACTGCAACGTATGAAGATAACGTACTAAACGGTCCAACTACATTTACATTTCCTCATACACAAACATTGGAATCTTCCAGCGTTTATGAAAAAGGAAATCTCATAAAAAAATTATCCTATAACATCCGAGGGATTCCTGTGCAGGAAGAAGTTTTTTTATCACCAACGCATATAAAAACAACCAAATGGTATCTAGATGGCACACCTATGTGCGTAGAAGAAAAATCCTTTGACGAACTTCTTGATGGGCGGTATTACGACTCAAAAAATGAAATGA
>DAOWHK010000181.1 GCA_030641465.1 Parachlamydiales bacterium
GCAATCTATCTTGACAAACTCCGATCTGGGCATAACATTGGCAGCATCCTACGCACAACAGAAACCTTTAGACTAGGATCCGTGCATTTTTCTGAAAATACTCCCTACATCGACAACAAAAAAGTGAGGGATGCCTCCATGGGAACCTCTACGGAGGTTCCTACAACAAAAAATGCATCATTAAAAAACTTGCCAAGACCTCTTATCGCCCTAGAAACAGCACCTCTTGCACCCTCAATCTATGACTTTTCTTTCCCACCCACCTTTACACTACTCCTTGGAAACGAAGAATATGGACTATCGAGGGAATCTCTAGATCAAGCAGATCAGCTCGTTCAAATCCCCCTTCAAGGATCTAAAAACTCCCTAAACGTTGCATGTGCTTATGCAATAGTCGCAGCAGAAATTAGGCGACAAATTCACTCAAATGCATTAAAGTAAAGAAAAGACTTTACTAGAGAAACTGCTATGACAAAAGAGCAATACAAAACCTTTGAAAAAGAACTGAATAGCTTCACAAGCCATATTGAAAAGCTCCATCAAAATAACAATCTTGCCAAAGAAGACACCTACCTAAAAAATATTGCCTCCTCAATAAACTCTCTTTATCAAAAGTCTAAAGAACTAATAGACAGCACAGTTGCTGAAGAAGAGATCCAAGAAACAAGCTCCATCATCCAAGGAATTTTTACCCAAGTCCTCTCTACAAATGAAACCATGATGAGCGCAACAGAATCTTTTACGCAAGATAAACAAACAGAAAAACTCTCCGCAATCATGCAAGAATACGCAAAACATCCAGCCGCCACAAAAGTCTTTTTGATGGAGCTAAAATACCTGTCTCTTGAAATCGAAGAACATTTGAAAAAAGCCTCCTAAAAGGCCTTCACTTTACACACCAGATTTTTTTGAGTTCATATAAGCAATTGTCCCCACAGCTCCTATAGCTACAGCTCCTCCAAGAACAATTCCCATTGGGAAAGTGGGCTTATCTTTATGAACAAGCTCAGATACCATTAACGCTAAAGTATCTTGTTTGTCAATAGGATCTGACTCTGCAGCAGATGCTGCAACATGGAGTATTAATTTCGGAGAAATTATCAAAGCTCTCCAAGGCATACCATTCCAGATCCCCCCCATACTATCTCCAAGATGGCAATTTGTCTTATTATAAAAACCCCTATAAGGGCCGCTATAGCTCGTTGACTTGCCATAGATTGCTTTATCAAAAATCCCCCCTATTTCAAGCAGTTTATATACAATACTAGGGCAGCTATCTGCGGGCTGAACCAAAGGGACTGCAGCTTTTGAGGGATCAATCATCTTATTAAACTCTGTTAGCATTTTTACTACATCTAACTTATTCAAACGGATAATGGCATTTGGTGCCTCTTCTTCCAAATCACGATCGCAAGCAAATGTTTGTTCAAATCTGCCTGGCCTTATACTCACATACACATGATCTTTGCCATTTAATAATTTCGAATAAGTGCTCTTAATCGCATCTGTTGGAAATATTTTCATAGAAGCATGGCCAACTCTTCCTTCTCCTTGGCCGTCACTTAATCCTCCTGCAAAAGCGCTCACATAATTTTCTTTTCGATCTTTAGCAACCCAAATACAAACTTCTACTCCAGGTTTACTAGTAATTGCAGCCATATCCACATTCCTTTATCAAGATAATTTAAAGAAAGTGTAAACTTTTTTTTAATTTTTTGACAAGATAATTATCTAAGCCTGAATGGGAAACGCTTAAAATCGTCAGCAACTTGAGTGTTTTGAAAACTTCTCGCGCTTCTTGCTTGAAGAGGTCAATATCGCGATACCTTGCAGAGTAGTGCGTCAAAATCAACTCTTCTGCGCCTGCTTGTTTTGCAATCATTGCCGCTTGCTTTGCAGTCATGTGATGTAGCTTTACGAACCATATTGAAAAGCTCTATCAAAACAACAAACTAGCCAAAGAAGATACCTATCTAAAAAATATCGCATCCTCAATAAACTCTCTTTACCAAAAGTCCAAAGAACTAATAGACAATACAGCTGCTGAAGAAGAGATCCAAGAGACACGCTCCATCATCCAAGGAATTTTTACCCAAGTCCTCTCTACAAATGAAACCATGCTAAGTGCAACAGAATCTTTTACGCAAGAAAATCAAACAGAAAAACTTTCCGCAATCATTCAAGAATACACAAAACATCCTGCCGCCACAAAAGTCTTTTTGATGGAGCTAAAATACCTGTCTCTTGAAATTGAAAAGCATTTGAAAAAGGCCTCCTAAAAGGCCTTGATTCTAAACTCCAGATTTCTTTGATTGCATATAAGCAACAGTTCCTACTCCAGCTAACACAGCTCCTCCAAATACAGCGCCAGATGCAGCTGCAGGCTCATCTTTATGAACAAGCTCAGATACCATTAACGCTAAAGTTTCCTGTTTATCAGTAGGATCTGACTCCGCAGCAGATGCTGCAACATGGAGTACTAATTTCGGAGAAATTACCCAAGCTCTCCAAGGCATACCATTCCAAAAACCTCTCATAATATCTCCAAGGTGGCAATTTGTCTTATTATAAAAATCCCTATAAGGGCCACTATAGCTCGCTGACTTACCATAGACTGCTTTATTAAATATCCCCCCAATTTCAAGCAGCTTATATACAAAACTTGAGCAGCTTTGAGCCGAACGAGATAAAGAGGTTTTTGCGGATGCTAGCAATTTCCAGTTTGGGTCATCCCCCAACACAACCAACACCTTCTGTAACTCTGTTAGCATTTTTACTTCATCTAACTTATTCAAATGGATGATAGCATTTGGTTGTTTACCTGCTTCAGCCTCTACATCTTCGTCAAGCGTATAACGAAATTGTCCTGGCCATAAACTCACATACACATGATCCTCGCCTTTCATCAAATCTTCAAAAAAACCTTTATGCGTATCAGGAGGAAATATTTTCATAGAAGCATGACCAACTCTTCCTTCTCCTTGGCCATCATTTAATCCTCCTGTAAAAGCGCTGACATAACTTCCTTTTTCGTCCTTAGCAACCCAAATACAAACTTCTACTCCAGATTTACTAGCAATTGCAGCCATGTCTCCATCCCTTTTTTAAGATAATTTTAAGAGAGTGTAAACTTTTTTTTAATTTTTTGACAAGAAACTTATCTAAGCCTGAAGGGAAAACGCTTGAAATCATCAGCAACTTGCGTGTTTGGAAAAACCTCTCGGGCTTCTTGTTGAAAGAGGTCTATATCGCGATATCTTGCGGAGTAGTGCGTTAAAATCAGCTCCTCTGCGCCTGCTTGTTTTGCAATCATTGCCGCTTGCTTTGCAGTCATGTGATTATGAGCTTTTGCAAGATGCGCATGCTCTTCAAGATATGTGCTCTCACAAAGAAGCATTTTAGCACCCTTTGCAAGATCTATTGCAGCTTGGCATGGTTTTGTATCAATCACAACCGCAAAAACATCCCCTTTTCGAACCCAGCTCACTTCATCAAGGCGAATCACTTTACCATCAATTGTTATCTGCCCTTGCTGCTCTAGCTCTCTAACAAGAGGGCCTTTAATACCAAAGTTCAAAAGCTTTTCTTTTTCAAATTTTATAGAATTGGGCTCCGTAATTCTCCAGCCAAGATTATCGACACCATGGTCTAGAAATTCTGCTTCAATTTTAAAGCTGCCATTATCTTCAATGACACCACCTTTTGTTACAGGATGTTCGATGACAGTAATTTGCTCATGAAAAATCGTTCCATAACGGAGACGATCGAGATATTTCTTTCCACTTGCAGGATAGTAAAGATGAATGACATGACGTACATTATCTAAATTTAGACGCATGAGCATTGAACCAAGCCCTAAACAATGATCTCCATGAAAATGACTCACAAAGATTCGCGTTACAACAGGTGGTGGGATATCTGCAAAGATAAATTGCCTTTGCGTCCCTTCACCTGGATCAAAAAGCAGTCCCTCATTATTCCAACGCAAAAGATAAGCTCCATGATTTCGAAGACGTGTTGGCTGCTGCGAAGAACATCCAAGTATTGTTAAATCACGCGCGCTCATTAGCTAGCCCCCTTTGAAAGGGCCGGAATTCTTGCAAGTACAATGCCTGATAGCGCTCCAACGACATGCGCAGTATTGGCAATAATTATTGGGAAATTAGCAATTTTATAATAAGTCAAAATAAACGAAACGATCTGCAATGCAAGCATTCCTAAAATAAAGACAACTAAAAAAACCACAGTACCTTTTGGCAAAGGATACCCTTCCCATGGTGCAATTTTCTGCCGCATCCAAATAAATCCTGCAAGGCCTGCTACAATTCCAGAGTAACCGATAAATGCAGGGCCGCTCATTAAATATTGCGCAGTATTGGACACTACTCCAACAATCAACATAAGAAGAATATAGCGCCCCTTTGAGATCCGCTCTTCTACTTGAGATCCGAGCATCCAAAGCCAAAGCATATTAAACAAAATATGTAAAATACCTCCATGCATAAGACAAGGGGTAATAAGTCTCCAAACTTGACCCTCTTTAATTTTAGTAAATGTAGGCGCATCAAGATCGGGCTTCGATTTGGGATAGTTTAACCAAATATCATAAAATCCTGTCCAAGTAGGGATATTTTCTATGCTCTGAAATTCTTGTTTAATCTCAGGTGGCAAGTCAGCGACTTTTTCCCTTGCAACTTCAGGATATTTTTTCGTAAAGTCATTAAACTTTTGGAGCTGCTCTGGATAATCATACATCATGACAGTTGCAAGCGGAGAAAATCCAGAAAACTCCTTTCCAGGGAGATTTTTTGCAATATTGATTCTTTGAAATCCATCCCATACAAAAAAAAGAATACAGAGCAGAATCACGAATTTCGTCACTTGATTTTTTTTCTGCATGAAAGCTTTTCTCGGAGTAACCACACGAACTTTTGGATTTTCTGCAGAAAAAGGGATTTTTTGAGAATTCTTTTCTACACTCGGAGCGGCCTCAAGATTTGCCTGATATTTACTGTCTTTAGGATTGTTTTTAAATTCTTCGAATAAGCCTTGTGCGCGCTCTAATTGATCCTCATCAATGATCCAAATAGAATAGACTAGCTTTTGACTTGAGCTGTCCATTTTAGCATCATACACATTCTCAATTCCCTCTCGAAGAAGAAAAGAGTAGCATAAATATGTCTCTTTTTCGTTTTCTAATTTTCCAATTAATCGCATGATTTTTGTATCTTTTCTATAAGTTTAGTA
>DAOWHK010000058.1 GCA_030641465.1 Parachlamydiales bacterium
ACAGATTCCTCTTCTGGATCAAGGCTGAATAAAACACGATTTAAATGATCTACGGTGTTTTTCCAACTAGCGTATGTAAGAATTGTTCCATCAGGATTTCCAACATAAACAAATGTGCGTTCAAAGGTTCCATTTGCAGAGGAGAATGCTTTGTTTTTAGGGTCTTTTTGCATTTTAAGAAAACAATGAGGATTAAACCGCCATCCACCAAACGAACCGATTTCTAAAGAATCGTGGCTACTATAATATCTTGAAAGAACCAATGAATCAGGGGAAGAAACTGTCAAATCGACTTCTACTTCTGTGTAATTCCCGTGGATTACACTTACGTTTTCAACAATTCCCGCTGGATCTCCTTCTCTCGAACCTAATAGATTCATGAAAGAATCATTCGCAATAAGAGCGCTGCAAGTCACTGAAAATATCGTAAATACATAGCAGATCAAGTTCATAAAATTGCAATTCATACTAGTCCCCTTCTGCAACAAATTGATTAATAATGGTACGAAGGATACTTGAGAGCGTATTTCTAAATGAAGAAAAATATAGTCAAGGGGTCTTTCTTGCAATCACTATTGATCCATTGTGTGCACATTCTTAAGAGATCTTTATTCCCTACTCGCATCGGACATCGTTTCAATTTTGATTGCATCGGGAGTTGAGCCGGCTCTTAAAAAAAATTTGCACAATGCTCGGTATTTTCTGAAATTTCTCAAACAACAACTGAGAACTGAGTATGAAAGCACAAACATATGGCGCATTGCTGCTATGTATTCTAACGACATCGAAGGAGGCAAACGATATTTTTTCAATGAATGTGAATTTGACGTCCTTTTAATGCGCTGTTATTGATAAAAACACTAAATAGAAGAAGCCAAAAAATGCTCCTAAAAAGAGAAGTGAATAGATGGAAGGCAGGATGAAATTTTTAGCCTTTTTAGGTAGTGCAAAGCATTTTCTCTCCGATCCATTTTCAAAAAATAATGAGAAGCTCATCACAAAAAAGGGGAGAAATAAGATGAGACACGTAGCTCCAATAAGCGCAGGAACAATTCCCAATCCTTTAATAAGAAGAAAAAATAAATACCCAGCTATACTATAAGCTGGGAAAAATGCAAGCCCACAACTTCCAAAAAATCCTAGATTCCCTTTCAACCTACTCATGCAATAGGCGATAAGAATGAGTATAGCAACCAAGGCCAAATAGAAAAAATCTACTGAGGACGGTGATTGAAAAGGAAGGTTATTAAGGGATCCCATGCCTAATAGCGCCTCACCACTTTGCTTTTTGAGCATATTGAGAAATCCAGTTGCAAAGGTTGATGATGATCACCCAATTTGTCGTTATGCCCGATTTCTTTGTTTGTGAGTAAAAGTTTGATAGACTCGAGCTTACCTATATTCCAGATACTAAAAGTTTCTAAATTTGTAGTTCGATGCTTTTCTACTTGCATGAGTTTCTCTTGTTACTTATTTCTTCCATATCAGATTTGCTTTTTATTTGTGAAACAAGAAACAATGAAGACTGCAAGACTTGCTCATATCCGTTTAAATCTAAAATCAATCCTTCATCACTCGGATAAAGATGATTTGATGAAAGGTATAACCTGTCTCCTTCGCAAAAATTTACGCAGTGCTCGGCATTTTCTGAAATTTTATCGAATAACAACTGATCGTTAGAATAGGCCATAGCACTATACATTAAACCAAAAAAAGACATGATAATAACGATTTGCATTTCATTAGGACTCTCTTGTGTTGAATAAAAAAACAATACGCATGTTTTTACTTCTATTAGTGTTACTGTCAATTATTTTTTTGATACACAAATACCAAAATTACGAACCTACTACTAAAATTCGTGTTACTTCAAAAGAAAAAGAATGGCTTACTGAGTTTTTTCAGGATGTGTTTTTAGAGGGCTCTGCTATTTACTCCCTTTGGGGGACCAAACCTCTCACAAAATTTGAAATCAGCTATTATACGCTTGAAGAGTTAGAAGAAATACGTCAAATGTATCCACCTACAGAAGGTTCAGAAACCATCCCAGTAACAAGATATACCGTTGCTGATAATTGGACCAAATGGGGAGAAATCAAAGACCGTTTTCCAATGACAAACTACATGTTTTTCAGTAGACAATTTGAAGAATTGCCTAAGATATTCTTCCTATATTTCGTGAATAAGGCCAATGTTAGTGCCGTTTTAACAGCTAATTATGAGTTGTTTCGGGAAAGAACAGGCGTTGATTTTGATACCCTCAAGATTATTTCAGAGATCGAAAATCCTGCTTCAGCATTCTGGAATCAGGTATTTGATGATGCGGAGCTTTTGGGCATTATGTATGGATTTGGAAGTCAAAATGCAGAAAGCTTTCACAAAAAATATGGAAAAAATGAAGAAATTGAACGAGTATGTTTTAGTGATAATTTAGAGGTCATAGGAGAAACAGATTTGGATAAGTTTCCTATTCCTATTTTTGCATCATTTTCTAAGAACGATCCTATGATTACTAAATATTCCCTAGAAAGGGAAGAGATAAAACGGATTTACCAGAATCAAGATTTTGTTCTATTGACGCTGCAGCAATTAACACGAAATATGAAAGTAAATCATTAGCTTATTCTCAAAGATTAAAAATGATGAAAATACGCGTTCGAACTATAAAATTGCTGGCAATATTTTCAATCTTTTTCTTTACATCTTGTGCAAATCGTTCTCCTATATCTTCATTAACCATCAATGAATCACGATCTCTGGAAGATTTTTTTGAGGAATTATTATTTGAAAATTCGGCAGTCTATACGCTTTTTGGCAGTAAACCTCTTTCTATTGCTTGTGTTCTGTATGCTAAAGAACAATCAGAAACTCAATATTTAGATGCTTTATTTTCGATGCCACTCCTTTGAAAGTAACCTTGAAACTACGCCTCTTATATGGAAAGAAGATAATATGGCAAAATACTGGGACATTTGGGAACGGGTATCATCTAAATTGCAAATGCATGATTATATTATCACCAAGCGACCAGGAATCCAAAACGAGGATTCAAGAGTGGACACTATCCTTATTTTGAATCGCAAAGAAGTCTTATATACACTTGAAAAATACTATTCTGATTTTCGTGAAGTATTTGGGGAAGATTTTAATCCAAGCTCAATAATAAATGAGGTAAAAGATCCAAATTCTTTTTTTTGGAATACAGTATTAAAACATCACGCAATGCTAGGCATCCTCCTTGGGTATGGTTATATGAATTCATGGATATTTCATTGGAAGGATCGCTATGCAGAAACAACTAATAACAGGGGTAAATTTTTTAAAGCACTCCCCTTCCAGACAGTCGACGATGAAAAGATACAATACCCTACTGTTAATAATTTTCCTTTGCCTGTATTCAGATTCGTTGATCCTAAGCCTATTGAAAAATATCGCAAAGAACGAGATCTCATTCAGAAAAAATATAGTCAGGGCGATTTTCTTACGATCACGATTGATCAATTGTGTGCACATTCTTAGGAATCTTCATCCACTGCTTGCTTCGTACATCGTTTCAATGCTGATCGTTTCTGCAATTGTAGTTTTTCCGATTACTGTTGTTCCAACAAGTAAGCACTTCGCTCCTAGTATCAAAAGAGCTGCTGTGGATGTCGAAAAATGCCCTAAACTAAACCAATGTAAATGATATTGGTGTGAGATCACTCCATTTAGCTCGAATATGGCAAATGTTGCCAGTGCTGTAATTACCATAGAAAATCGCAACAAATTCTTTTTTCCAAATGCTCTTACAATTATTCCATGAAGTGGAGGAGCTACTACTTGACAAACAGAATAAACAAGAAGAATAATTACTGAAGATGCTGAGGCTTTGAATGCCATGTAAATTAAGAGCACATCCATACAAATATCAATCGTCATAATGATCATTGCATTCACTGAAGCGCTGCATGAAAATACAACCTGCTTTATCGATAAATGCCAATTTTTATTATTTTCTCCCCTATCCATCTCTCTTTTAAACATGGTACCCCAAAAAAATCTATCTGCCTGGATCCTAGATACAATGGTCATTAACAAGAAAAAAAAGGGAATTTCTTTGCTGTGTATCAATGTGATAGCCGATAAAAAAAGCACGAGTGGTGAAAACCAAATCGCTGTAGCTAATCCGTTAAGAAATCCAAATGAGGGTAAGATAATTTTCATACAGCTGCTTTTTGATCCTTATATTGGACAAATTATTGAACGCTGGTGCGTTTTGCATTTGTAAATGATAAAATAATGTGTTTTTTATCATACCATAGTTTTTGCAGTATATTTTCACAATCTTTCGATCTGATAAGTTTGATAACAAGATGTTTTCTCATTAAAGAAGCTTCCCCTATGACTATTTACATAAATTCAGCTGGAAAATTGATAAATTTTTCTATA
>DAOWHK010000035.1 GCA_030641465.1 Parachlamydiales bacterium
AAAGCTTTCAGGAAGTGAATCAAAAGAACGCTCATAACTTTCGTGGCAATAGTCTAAACTTTGAGAAGAAAGAGCATTAATCATAATATATTTACCAATATTTTTTTCTTTTTACCCGCACTAAAAACCATAAACTTACCCCCAATAAAATGTTCTTTAGTGATAAGTTGCAAAGCATCTGTGATTTTTTGATTATTTAAGTAGGCTCCACCATTTTTTATAAGCCTTGTTGCCTCCCCTTTGCTTGAGAGCAGACCAATTTTCACCGCGATTTCCACATATTTTTTTTCTACAAGCTCAGCTGCATCTATAGAAATATTTGGCATGTCATTTGCGATTTCTTTTAAACTTTCCACATCAAGCGTTGCGCTTGATCCGGGAGCTGCACTTAAGGTGACCTTCTTTGCAACTTCCAATCCCTCTTCTCCATGAACATATCTTGTAACTTCTTCAGCGAGTCTTTTTTGTGCAGAATTCGGCACGTAATCCGATTTTTTCATCTGCTCTTCAATCTTGTTTATCTCTTCTAACTCAAGGAATGTTAACATCCTAAGTAGTCTGATTACGTCTGAATCGGGAGTAGAAAAGAGATATTGATAAAATTTATAAGGAGATGTTTTTTGAGGAGATAACCAAACTGCACCCTCCTCACTTTTTCCAAATTTTCGACCATCGCTCCGTTTCAGCAAGGGGAAAGTGATTCCATAAACGCTTTTTCTAGATAAACGGCGTGTAAGCTCAATCCCAGCTGTAATATTTCCCCATTGATCACTGCCACCCATTTGGACGGTAATGTCATGATTTTTATGTAAATGATAAAAATCATACCCTTGTAAAATTTGATAAGTAAATTCCGTAAAACTCATCCCCTCATCTGATTGAAGCCTTGATTTAACACTATCTTTTGCAAGCATTGTACCTAAACGAAAATGCCTACCTACATCTCGCAGAAATTCTACAAGTTTAAACTGGGAAAGCCAGTCATCATTATTTAGAGTAACGGCTTTATTCTCCCCTTGATCAAAACATAGGCATTTAGAGAATTGCTCATTTATTGCAGCGATATTTTTCTGAAGCGTCTCAAGATCAAGAAGGGGCCGCTCCATATTTTTTCCAGAAGGGTCTCCTATTTTCCCAGTGCCTCCACCGAGTAGAACAACAGGAGTGTGTCCAAATTTCTGGAACCAGGCAAGAGCAATGATCCCAATAAGATTTCCAAGATGCAGGCTGTCAGCTGTCGGATCAAAACCCACATAAAGTTTAATTGGCTTATCTGTAAGCTTCTTAAGCTCCTCACTTGTCATTGCCTCAATAAATCCGCGCCTCTCAAGGCATTCAATCACATTACCCATCACACTCCAAACATTTTTTTCATAGAGGAAATATTAAAAAATTTTACCCTGGATTCAATAAAGAGTCTACGTTAATCTATTTTAAACCAAAGGGCAAGTTATGGAAAAGTATTTTACAGGACAAAAACTTGGTCCTTTCATAGTTACAAAAGTACAACCTATTCAAGAATTAAGCTGCACGCTAGTACAGTTGACACATGAAAGAGTAGGCGCTAAGGTCATCCATATTGCAAATGATGACACAGAAAACCTATTTTGTCTCAATTTTGACACACATCCATACAGCTCAAACGGTGTAGCTCACATTTTAGAACATACTGTTCTTTGTGGCTCAAAAAAATTCCCTGTTAACGATCCTTTTTTCTCTATGAATAGACGTAGTTTGAATACGTTTATGAATGCAATGACTGGTTCTGATTTTACATGCTACCCAGCTGCCACTCAAATTGAGAAAGATTTTTATAATCTATTAGAGGTTTATCTCGACTCCGTTTTTCATCCCAATCTAAACTACTTAAGCTTCCTTCAAGAAGGGCATCGCTTAGAATTTCAAGATCCAGAAGACAGTTCAAGCCCTCTTGTATACAAAGGAATTGTTTATAATGAAATGAAAGGCACGCAGGCCTCCCCTGAAACGCGTCTTTGGAATGAAATGATGCGGCAGATGTTGCCAGAGCTTACCTACGCAGTCAATTCGGGAGGGGATCCAAAAGAAATCCCCCATCTTACACACGATGGACTCCTAAAATTTCACAAAACATTTTATCATCCAAGTCGCTGCCTTTTCTTTTTTTATGGAAACCTCCCTCTAGAAAAGCACCTGAAATTCCTTGAAGAATATACTCTAAAAGATAGCACGCATCTACCCGAGCTACCTAGCATTCCAAAACAAAAACGCTTTAAAAAGCCCGTTACCCATAAAATAAGTTATCCTGTTTGCGGTGATGATATGGCAAAAAAAACTTATGTAGCCTTTGGATTTCTAACAGCGCCTCTTGTCAATCAGCAAGAAATGCTTGCCTTAGAACTCCTTGACACTATTTTAATGGATACAGATGCATCCCTTCTTAAACTTCCTCTATTAAAGTCAGGCCTTTGTGTCCATGTCGATAGCTATCTCGATAGCGATATGAGCGAAGTCCCCTCTGCCATCGTATTTCGCGGTTGCGATGAAGAAAATCAAGAAAAAATCAAAACTCTTCTTTTTGAAGAGCTGGAAAAAATTGCAAAAAGCGGAATCGATCAAAAACTCATCGATGCAGCGCTCCACCAACTTGAGTTTCACAGGCTAGAAATTACAGGAAATCACAATCCTTTTGGACTCACTCTATTTATGAGAGCGGCCCTTCCCGTGCAACATGGAGGGCTTCCAGAAGACATGTTTGTCATCTACACACAATTCGAAAACTTACGATCTGCACTTAAAGATAAAGACTATCTACCAAGCATGATACGAAAATATTTTCTAGAAAATACCCACAGGGTCCATCTAACAATGACACCTGATAAGGAGCTTCAGAAACAAGAAGACCTTGAGGAAAAAGCCACTCTCGAAAAACAAGCAAAAGCGCTCACCGCCTCGCAAAAAGAAACCATCATTCAAGAAGCCTTAGAGCTTGAATCCTTTCAAGAAAAATCGAAACATCAATCCCTTGACTGCCTTCCAAAACTTTCCCTTTCAGACATCCCAAAAAAACCTATAGACATCCCCTTTAAAATAGAAAAAGTGGGTGATTTATCCATTTTTCATACTGATTGCTTTACAAATCACATCATCTACGCAGATCTTCTTTTTGAGCTACCTAATTTTACAAAAAATGACCTTCTTTATGTGCAACTTTTCACATCTCTTCTCACAGAACTTGGCACTGGAAACCGCCCATATACTGATGTTTTAGAAGATATACAAGGGACGACAGGTGGCATTGGAGCGTACCACATCATATCCCCTCAATATGAAAATCGCGACCACCTAAAACCTGCATTTGGAATTCGAGGGAAAGCACTTTCAAGAAATTGCGATAAACTCTTTACCTTGATGCAAGACTTTATTATCTCTCCTCGCGTTGATGAGAAAAAGCGGATCAAAGAGCTTATTTTGCAAATATATCACAGTCTTCAAAATCATGTGATGAAAAGCCCCCTTTCTTTTGCTGTAAAAATGTCCCTATCAAGCTTTTCTCACTATGGTACAATCCAAGAAATATGGGGAGGGATCACCTTCTATTATTTCCTAGAGACGCTTGCAAAAAATATCGATACAAATCTCGAAGAGATTTTGAGCAACTTACAAAACATCAAAGATAAAATTTTTCATCAAAATAATCCCATATTAGCGCTCTCTTGTGACAAGAATGATTATCAAAAGATTAAAAAAAACCATTTTTACAAACTCTCCTCCCTAGAAAAGAAACCCTATACACCTTGGGAAAATTTGGGAGCTACAGTCCACTACGGAACGCAAGCAAGAATCATCCCTTCAGGAGTTGCGTTCACAGCTCATGGATTTGATACAATTACTGTTTCTCATGAAGATTCAGCGGCGCTTAGCCTTTCCTGCCTTCTTTTAGAAAATAAAATCTTGCATCAAAAAATTCGCGAGCAAGGTGGGGCCTACGGATCCGGCGCGAGCTATCATCCAATGACTGGAAAATATTATTTCTATGCATATCGAGATCCTCATCTAAAAGCAACACTTGAAACCTTTTCAAAAAGTCTAGAAAGCCTCGCTACTAATCAAATCACAGAGGAAGAGTTAAACGAAGCAAAATTTGGACTCATCCAAAAATATGACAGCCCTATTGCACCAGGATCAAGAGCAATCGTTGCATATAACTTATGGCACAGCAAGAAAACACCAGAAAGAAGGCAAAAATATCGCGATCAAATCCTAAATTTGACAGCGCCGCAAATTCAAGAAGCTGTAAAAAAGCACCTAATCGAGCAAAATAAACACGGAGTTTCCGTAGCCTTTGCTGGTAAAGAGATGCTGGAAAAAGAAAATCTTCCAATACCGACTTTTGATATTTAAATTTTTTATCGATTCCGTATACTGAAGGAAACTCTGGTTAACGCCGCTGTTTCAACTTCAGCGCCTTTTTGAAAAAAACTCTTTTTTCGCAAGCCACTAACTATAAGTAGTTAGCTTGTTGCTCCAAAAAGATTTTTTTTTCAAAAATCCATCTAAAGTTG
>DAOWHK010000126.1 GCA_030641465.1 Parachlamydiales bacterium
AAAATATAAAGATTAATTTTGAGCAAATGATGGCAAGAAAATGCCAAGTAATTAAGGGATTTAACGCCGGAATTAAAGGACTATTTTCAAAAAATAAAGTGACATCGATGCAAGGCTCGGCCTCTTTCATCGATAAAGAAACGCTCAAAATTGGCGAATCTGAAATCCGTGCTAAAAATATTATTATTGCAACCGGCTCTAGCCCCATAAGTCTTCCCTTCCTAAAAATTGATGAAGCGCAAGTAGTCACATCAACGGGCGCTCTTTCCTTAAAAGAAATTCCTAAAAAAATGGTTGTCATTGGAGCTGGAGTAATCGGCGTTGAACTTGGCTCTGTCTACCAAAGACTAGGATCTGATGTGACCTTTATTGAGTATTTTGACCGCATCTGCCCAGCGCTCGATCAAGATCTTTCTGCAAGCCTTCAAAAAATTCTTACCAAACAAGGACTTTCCTTTGAGCTAAAATCTAAAGTCACTGGCGCTAGCATCAGTGGTAGCAGTGTAGAGTTGCAATATGAAGACTCCAATCAAGAGCCAAAAACAATCATCGCTGATGTAGCCTTAGTTGCAATTGGAAGAAGACCGTATACAGAGGGGTTAAATTTAGAAAAAGTGGGAATCACTCCAGATCAAAAAGGGTTTATCCCAATCGATGGGTTTTTTAGAACAACTTGCAGCAATATTTATGCAATTGGAGATCTTGTCGATGGGCCTATGCTTGCACATAAAGCCTCAGAAGAGGGAGTTGCAGCCGCAGAAATCATCGCAGGCCTTTCAGCTCACATGGAATATATGACTATTCCAAATGTTGTCTATACATCTCCAGAAGTTGCATCGGTTGGCCTTTCGGAGCAAGAGGCGACAAAAATGGGCCTTCAAATCCTCACGTCAAAATTTCCCTTTATCGCAAACTCAAGAGCTAACTGCTCAGGAGAAACAGAAGGGGGTGTAAAAAGGATTGTGGAAGCAAATTCAAAAGCGATTATCGGTGTGCATATTATCGGATCTCACGCAGGGGAGCTGATTGCTGAAGCTGGCCTTGCCATCGAGAAAAAAATGTCCGCATCAGAGCTTGGCAATTTATGCCACGCCCATCCAACATTTTCCGAGGCTTTAAAAGAAGCAGCTCTTATGATTGAAAAAAAAGCTATACATCTCTAATTTTTACAGATATAGCGTTTTAAATTTAAAATTTCAGAGATGCATGCGTATCTTTTTGCTAGGTATTTCGCATTCGCCCTAGCTGACTACTAAGTCAGCTTCATGCTCCATGCATTATTCCAAACAAAAATCTTTCGCCCCATCTATGTAATTTTAAATTTAAAACACTAAAAAAAAAGAGCTTGCGCAGATTTCTCCACGCAAGCTCTCCGTTGTTTTACTAATAAAACAGCTAATTTATATTAAGCAGATGCTTGGCTAGCAGCAGCAGCTCGTGCTCTTTCAGCTTCTTCACGAGCAAGGTCAGCTTGTAAAGTAGCAATTGCCGGCAGCAAATTATCTCTAATTACGCCATCTCTACGATCATCACCTTCACCCCAGATGTAATCGTGAGTAGCATGTGCTCTACCGTCTACTGCGGAGTTGTTGACTTGCGCTCCTACTACGTCGCATAGTCTAATCATTTGATCCACATCCACTTGACTTTGAACCAATGTGTAAACAGTCTGGTTTTTAGCGTCCGCTGCAAGCTTAAGGGCTGCAAGCTTTTGCTCAAAAGTTCTAGCATCAGATGCTTGAAGATTAGTTCTATCAATTTGATTAAACTTGTCGTCATGCAGCGCATTGCCTTCAGCTCGAAGATCTTGAGCTTGATACAAGCCATTTAGTAGGTCTGTTTCAAGCGCAGCATTTGGGTTTAGAACATTAGCTCCAAAAACATCTGCTAAACCTTGAAGATCTGCAATTACTTGCGCAGCTCCGCGGAACTTGTTGTCTCCTTCACGAATGCCGTCTTCACGCTTTTCAGCTTCTCTTTGCAAAGTACCAAGAATATTTTGTACGTTGCCTATATGTTCAGCGCGCTCGTCTCTTAATGCAGCAAGCTTTGCAATGATACCTTCATTTACAGGAATATCATCATTATCAGCATTCCTTCTTGTAGTTAAAGGCCGATTACCAATAGCATTTAGTGTTATTTCAAACTCACCATCATTATTAACAAAGTCCACTTCTATATAAGGTTGTCTGTTAGCGCCATGAGTTCTTTCGCCAAACAGGCTAGTGATATTCGTGTTTAATAATGCAACTTTTTCTCTATCTGCATTAATACCTGAGAAGTAAGCGTGCCGGTTTACTCCAGCTACATTTTCGTCAACTTCTGCTAATGCTGTACCAACTGCATTCATTTTTTGTTGAATCTCATTTTCAAGAGTGTTGATCTCAGTATCAAGAGCAATCAAGCGAGCTTCAGAAGCTTTAAGAGTTGTATCTGTAGCTGTTTGCACTTTAGATAGATCTCTTAAATTTGCAAGTTCTTGAAGAAGAGCATCTTTTTTACGAATAGCTGATCCTTGAATCGCCTCATCACCTACAATCTCATTTATAAGATCATCTCTAACTGCTTGAACATTTATTTGATCAGCTGGTAATAAGCTCATATATCCATTAACAATGGTGTCTAGTTCAGCGGTTGTTAACTTGCAATCAGCTCTTAGGCTCGTAATAGTGGAGCTTTTAAAAGCTTCAGCAATAGCAATTCTAGCATTGATTGCAACATCAGCTTTAAATTGAGTAGGTACAGTTTCTAGCAACTCTGCAATTGCAATATTGAAAAAGTTAAGACGATCATCTTGTGAAATACCATCTGATTTGTTTTGAACAACTTTTGCCCATTGATTAGCTGTGGTAATAAGTTTTGCACTTCTTGCACCAATATCTATCGCATTTTGATTCATATTTGCAGATCCATTCACTCTAGCTAAATCTCCTGCTACTTGAGAATTTCTAGATATATTGTATTTTGCATCTAGCAAATTACCGTGACCTACAAACTCTGTTGCTGCTTTAACAAAAATTGCCCCTTTCTCTTCGAAGCGTGCATTTTTAAAGTCTATTGACATGTTTTCAATCCAGCTACCTAATGGTAGTAATAATACTGCAACCGGAAATGCGATTACTTTAGCTGCTGTAAGAAAAGAGTTTCCAGAAAATTTAAGAACGAGCATTGCGCACTTTTTTACTGTTTCTGTTCTATTAGTGCTTTCTTCATTCCATGTTTTACTTAAATTGAACTCATCAATCTTGGTGTATACACGAGTAAGGTAAGCTTTATTAGCTTCAGGTTTTAAAAGCTGTTTAAATTGTGATTGTTGATCTTCAGAAATATTAGATCTCAATCCTTCTGCTACTGAGTTTGTCATATTAAAATCTCCTTATAGAGTATTCTTTTTGTTTTTTATAATTGTTTAGTTTTTTTCTTTTTGTACTTAAATTTTACAACAATATTAGTTTTATTTCAATACTTTAACTAACTAAAAATGATTAAATAATTAACCAATGTCTGAAGTAAAAGTTTGATGTTGCACGCTACTTCTTTTAAACTAATAGTATACACAAACACAAAGAAATTTCATAGAAAATACAAGCAGTTAGTTGCATTAAATTTAACATTTTATATGAATAAAATTTTAGTTCTAATGTTTTGAAAAATTAAAAATTGAAGTTTGTAATTAAATGTTGTAATGGAATTTTGAACGGATGATCAGGTGCAAATGGTTTGTTTTTTTTTTCTTAATCATGTTTAATGATGAGGAATTTTTTAATGAGGTGCATGTTCCATGGGTAAATTAATTTTTAATGATGACGAGGTATTTGATCTAGAGGATAACGGATCTATTAAACCTTGCTGCGAGGATGCGGGGGTTCCTTTTGCCTGTGAAGAAGGGGTGTGTGGCACTTGTGTGGTAGAAGTTACGGAAGGAATGGAAAACCTCTCTGAATTCACCCAAGAAGAAATTGATTTTTTAGGGGAAAAGGATCGTGAAAGACTGGCTTGCCAATGCAGACTTAAAAGCGGCACAGTAAAGGTGGAGTTCTAATGAATCAAAAAATTACTAGGCAGATGACAATCGAGGAGATTTTTAGTGGATTTCCCGATAAAAGTCAAAAGCTCTCCCAAGAGCTGACAAATGCTGGCCTTAATTGTGTAGGTTGCCACGCAGCTACATGGGAAACTTTGGAAGCTGGAATGTATGGGCATGGATTTATTGATAGTCAAATCGATGAGCTTCTTCAAAAACTAAATACTATTTTAGAAGAAGTTGTGGATGAGACAACGATTACAATTACAGAGCGCGCAGCTCGTCATTTCCAAAAAGTTTTGGAATCTGAGGGAAAAAAGGGATATGCTCTTCGTTTTGGGGATAAACCTGGAGGCTGTGGGGGATTTGAGTATCAACTAGATTTTTCAGAAAAAGCGTTGGACACAGACGAGATCTTTCATTCAAATGGCATTGAGATCCATGTAAATAAAAAAATGAAAAATCGATTGATGGGCTCGGAGATTGATTTTCTAGATGGCTTAAACGGCTCAGGATTTAAGGTCACAAATCCCCAGGTAAAAGGGTCTTGTGGTTGTGGTAATTCGCAGAGTTATTAACTAAAAAATATTGTCATAGGTCTGCCATATTTTCTTTCAAATTCTTCTGGGGTTAAAGTACGCTCTTCCCTCACATTATTAGTAATAGGAGGCTCTTCCCTCACATTATTAGTAATAGGGGGTTCTTCTTGAGGCGGGGTAAGGGGCTCTTCTTCAGCTATTGGAATCGCTCTTTGAGGCTGCAAACGCACATTTAGTTCATGCGCAGCTTCTTCCCTAGCGGCCGCTCTTTTTTGAAAAATTTCAAGCCAAATATCTTGGGCTTTAAAAGTTGTTTGGCTTTGATTGTTAATAATTCTTTTGAAAAATTCGTTTTCTTGTTCATTTAGTGCAAAATCGTGGGAAGAGGAAGCTCGGCCATCTATGGAAAGGCCTTTTTCACTCATTTCTATATAGTTTATATTTGAAAGGTCAACAGGGTAATGTCGAATGTGCGCATCTACAAGGATTTTAGCAAGGTCGATTGTTTTTTCAAGGCTCGATTCAAAAGATTCTTTTAGCTCTGTTTGCTGTCCTTTTTCATCAACAGTATAAAGAAAAACGCGCCACGTCTCATCGCCAATTCGCATCGTACCAAGTGTCTTGGTTTGATCGTGGTTAATTTCAGGTAAATTAAAATTTGCATTTACAGGTTGCATTATTTTGTGCCATTGTTATTAGTTTATAAAAACATTGTAACATATTTTAATAAAAACATCAAATAACGGTAAAATTTTGTTTGAAAGTAATGGGCTTAAAAGTGTATTCTGAGGGTAAATTTTAAAAAAGGTTTTATCATGACAGATCGATATCCTGCAGTTCTTATTTTTGGACCTCCAGGTTCTGGAAAAGGCACTCAAGGAAAATTTTTATGCAGCTCAGGCAATCACTATCACCTTTCCTCAGGAGACATTTTTAGGGGACTATCTCCAGAATCTCCCTCAGGAAAGCTTTTTCATCAGTTTGCATCTAAGGGGAAGTTTGTGCCTGATGATATCACCATTGATATTTGGAAAAGGTATGTTTCAGGCCTTATTGATACCAATCAATACTTTCCAAAAAATCAATTACTACTTTTAGATGGCATCCCAAGAACGCTTAATCAAGCAAAAATTTTAGATCAGCATGTCGATGTATTAAAGATTATATCTCTTGAGTCAGAAGATACAGAAATTTTTATTAATAGAATCAAGCGCCGAGCTCTTATAGAGCGCCGTCACGATGATAGTGATGAATCAGTGCTGAGAGCCCGGATGGATCTTTATAACAAAGAAACGAAAGATGTTCTTAGGCATTATAAAGAAGAAATTATATGCAGGTATAATGCAGATCAAAAACCACTTGAAGTATTAAGGGATATATTAATTGATTTAAGTGAGACTTTTTCGTAATTTTTGTTAATTTGTGGTATAATACTGTTATTACAAGTTAATAATAAGTACTTACCATGACTATAAGATTTGGAACTTTTGAAGCAGAGGCATTTCGGAGTAAATATGGCCGAAATCCTCATTCTTTATTTGATACGCCTACGAAAAAAAAAGTAGACTATGTCGTAAAAGATGCGATCAAGCCTTTTTTTTCCGGAAAATCGGCTCCATTATTTCTCGGAGTTTCAGGCGGCATTGTAAATCTTCCAAATAAATTACATGGATTTGTTTCTGCAATAAGAAATGCTCCTACGCCTCCCCACTTTCAAGTCATGAGTGGTGCGACCTCTTCTGTTGCTATGATCACAGGTCTTTTTGGAAGTGGGAACGGGCATCTTGCGGAAATCGAAGCTAAAAGTATTGGTGATGAATCAGGGGAGTTAATAGGAAGGGTTTCTGTTATTAATGGGGGACTAAAATCCCTAACAGGTGCTCTGCTTATTCCTTATAAAGTGATTTCCTATGCTTTTGCAGGAGCATCTATATTAAGCTCCCTTGGAATCACACTTACAACGATCGCATCTGTAGTTTACACCTTAGCTTTAGTCTCACCTATGATCGCATTAAATGAGCATCGAGAATTTCAAGAAAAGTACCAGCACGTTCTTGGCAAATCTTATCCATCAGAAGAAAAAAAACTCTCCGCTGTTTTCCAATTTTTTAGAGAAGAGCTTAAGATTTCAGCAGCTGATAAGGAGCAAATTTTAGAGCGCTCCTTGAAAAATGCTAATCGCGACCCTCTTAATGAAGAAGAAAGAGCAAAATGGTTACAGCCATCGCATTACCTTTGGATTCATCAGATCCGAAATGCAAAACCTGAATATAAAGACCGTTTTTTCCAGCTGGAAAAAGAAGTAGCAAGAGCGTTAAAGAAAAAAGAAGCTTTGATGAAACGATCTCTTGGAAAAACAGCCTTTGATCTGATCAAACAAGAGGGTAGTCAACCAACTAAGGAGCTTCATACAAAAATCGATGAGGCCATGACCAAAAAATGGCGCGGACTGGCCTTAAAAGTTGGTGGAGTAGCACTAAGTATTATCTCAATTATTGCAGGAATAATTTTAACAAAAGGAATTATTCTTTTTACCATTTCCGCGCTTACACTTGGCATCAGTTTATATATGCTAGGAATTGATTTGTATGAGCTACTAGAATCGTTTGAAACAGCTAAAAAGCCCTCGACAACAGAAAAAGTGATGATGGTATTTGGAGCCGTTATTCTTGGAGCGGCCCTAAGTGCTGGATTTATTTTCTCCGGCGGACTTCCTCTCTTAATTATGTATAGCATAGCAACACTTCTTCTCGTCTTACTTAGCGGCTACGCATATCAGGCTTGGTATCAAAAAAAGCCTCTTCCTGATAATCTGGAAGGATGCAAAACAGCCTAAAAAATTTCCTATCCTACATTGCCTCAGAAAAGGGACTTGCAAAAAACACGATCGAAGCCTACGAGCGCGATCTACAAGCTTTTATGCAGCATCTTAAAATTTCCCGAATCGATGCGCTTTCTAAAGTTACAGAAAAAGATATAATAAACTTTCTAGCTACCTTGCAGCAAAAAATGCAAGCAAGCTCGAGTATCTGCCGAGCCTTTGTCGCAATCAAAGTGTTTTTTCGATTCTTGCGAAGAGAAAAAGAGCTTTTATCAGATGTGACCTTTCACCTCGATTCCCCAAAACTTTGGCAGCTCATTCCTGAAGTGCTTACAATCAATGAAGTAGAAACTCTCTTAAAAACTCCCAATCCCGAAAGCGCAATCGGCGCTCGCGACCAAGCCATTTTAGAAGTTCTCTATGCAACCGGCATCCGCGTCTCAGAGCTCTGCAGCCTAAATCTGCATGATGTCGATGAAAAGCAGATCCGGGTAATTGGAAAAGGGAGAAAAGAGCGCCTAGTGCCGATTGCCAAAGCTGCTAACTTAGCAATTGACCATTATCTCCTCCACCATCGAAAAGAGTCTAAAGAAAAAAATCCGCCCCTTTTTCTTAGTCAAAAAGGAAAGCGGATCGATCGGATGACCATCTGGTCGCGCGTAAAATATTATGGAAAAAAAGGAGGGATTGAAAAAAACATCTCGCCGCATACGCTGCGCCACTCCTTTGCAACGCATCTGCTGGAAAATGGAGCGGATCTGCGAATCATTCAAGAAATGCTCGGACACGCAGATATCGGAACGACTGAGAGATACACTCATCTATCAGGAAAGCATATTCGAGACGCTTTTACTCTTCATCATCCACGGGGGTAGGAACATTATTTTTTGCAAGGGTGATCGCTTTTCTTAAGATATTTGGCTCTGCATTGGTTATCAGATTTGGCACTTCTTCGGATAAATACATAACCCACCCTGCAGCAAGATGTCGTTCTTCTTCTGTAAGGGACTCATATTTAGCTCGGAGTTTAACATGATTTGTTGGCAACGCCTCATAAGAATAGACAACCATCTGATCATGATCATTGGATCTATCTTCTGCAATGGCATCTCTAAATAGTGGACGAACAGCTTCATCTTCTGCATGATTTTCTGCCCATTTTGGATCAGTTGCCTCACCATCCTCCCTAAGCCCCATAGAAATTGGAGATTCCGGGTGTGATGTATTGTGATCCTTGACTTTTTGATAGACCCTTCCATAAATTCCATCATTTGCCATAATGTTTAAGCTATCAGATTGAGGACTAATAACGGGAAGTGCGAGCGTACTTGCAAGAAACTCAGCTG
>DAOWHK010000192.1 GCA_030641465.1 Parachlamydiales bacterium
ATGAGCTCTTCATCCATATAATCAGAAAGCTCTAAGCAGTCATCCCCTGCTTTTTTATGAAAGCGTTTTAAAAGATTACTAAGCGGCTTCGCTTTTTCTTTATTGCTATCTTGTACCGGTATGGCCAAAACCACCTTCTCCTCGGGTTGTGGAGACTAAAGTCTCTTCTAGAATAAATTCCGCTTGAATCACAGGAGTCAATACCATTTGAGCAATCCTCATTCCAGGAGTTATTTCAAAAGTTTCTTTCCCATGATTGATGATAATAACGCCCACTTCTCCCCGATAATCCGCATCGATTGTGCCAGGAGAGTTCAGAACTGTAATTTGATTTTTATAAGCTAAACCACTTCTTGGACGAATTTGAATTTCATATCCACTTGGAATCGCAAAGCGAAGGCCGGTCGGAATTAATGTAGATTCAGAAGGAGGAAGAAAAAAACTTTCCTTGATCGCAGCTTTAAGATCAGCCCCCGCTGCACCATCTGTTGCATAACGGGGAAGATTATTTTCCTCTTCTACTTTGGTCGGCACTTGTATTTTTTTAGTCATCGCCATTATTCTACTTCCGATAAAACATGAATTCTATTTTTTTCTCTCTCTTTTTTAGATGCCGCTATTAAATCATCAAGCTTTGAAGAAGAATTTAGAAAAGGGGAATCTTTTTCTGACATGCTGCCAGGTAAATCTTGTTTTGCTCTAGCATTTCCCGTCAAAAACTGCACAAAAAAAGCAGTTTTTGCCTTTAATTCACGACGCTCTGTGATGCAATCGATCATCCCTTTTTCGAGTAAGAATTCAGATTTTTGTGCTGATTCAGGAAGTTTCTCACGAATCGTCTGCTCCACAACGCGCGGCCCAGCAAAACCAATCAAGGCGTCCGGCTCTGCAATAATAATATCTCCAAGCGATGCAAAAGATGCTGTCACACCCCCGGTTGTTGGATTTGTAAGAATGGAAATATAGGGAAGCTTTGCATTATGCATTTTAGCAAGAGCTGCAGCCGTTTTGGCCATCTGCATCAGAGAAAAAATGGACTCTTGCATTCTAGCGCCACCAGAGGAAGAAACGATGATAAGAGGAAGACTGTGACTTATTGCATGTTCAATAAGTAGCGTTAGCCTTTCTCCAACAACGGATCCCATAGATCCACCCATAAAACTAAAATCAAGGACAGCTAGTGCCACTTTTTGCTTTTCAAGAAGACACGTTCCTGCAATTACAGCTTCCGACCTATTAGATTTTTCTTTAGCCTTTTTCATTCGATCGATATACGGCTGACTATCAACAAACTCCAGTGGGTCAGTCCCATGAATCTCTGTAAAAAGCTCTTGAAAAGTTCCTTCATCAGAAAGCATTGCAACACGCTCTGTAGCGGAAATGCGGCAGTGATAATTACATTTTGGGCAGCAATTGTAATTATCCTTCAGTTCATGCGTATGAACCATCTCTTCACAGCTAGTACACTTAACCCATCCGCTAAAACTATCGCTTTTTGTAGATTTACCTTTGATTTTCGGCTTATGCCGAGAAAACAATCTCAAAAACCCCATACTATATCCCTATATTATAGTCCTAAATCTGCAAGCTCCCATCATATCAAACCAACTATATCTAAACAAGGCCACCTGAAAAAACTTTTTTTTTGCAGAACCCTCAAGGAAAAAGAGCAATACGCCACAACCCTAATTAATTAAAAACAAGCAACTTGCAAAGTAATAGCTTGCTAGTAGTAATTAAAAGAACAAGAGATAGTATTAATTAAATTAAACTATAGGTGATAAAATCACAGTAATTAATAATAAAAACTTTTTCAATGAAATCTCCGATAATCTACTAATTCGGATCTTATCTGATAGGAGTGTTTAGAAAGTCGCACGTTTTGGGGTTTTTTGAAGATTTTCGATCAAATTTTGTCATTTATTAATGAGCATGCTTCTGAATATAAGCAGTTTACAAAGTTACAAAATTTAACGATCAGAGCTCCCCTAAATCAACTGATCAAGTATCCCGGAAAAGGAAAAGGCGTAATTGATGGTAAAAGCAAAACAGGCAGCAGCACCAAACTGCAATATTTGCCGTGTCTTGCTTGAGCGCTCCTCGGCTCTAATCATCGGATTGCGCATTTTGCGATGATGCTCTAGTAACAGCTCCTTGTCTTTAGCATCTAAGCTCTCTCTAGAGGGCTTATACTCTTCCCAAACGACTTGGGGTAGATACTCCATAAATTCATCATACCGACAGTTAGCCTTTTTAAGAGATGTACTATCCTGACTTTCTTTTGCAGAAATTGCCATGTATGCAAACCTTCCTGCCGCAGCTTTTGCTGTAAAGTTACAATTTCCAACCTCTTGATTAGCGTGGGGAAATTCTTCCATTAAATAACAAAAAGCATTTTTTTCCGCAGAAAGCTCTTCTGGAAGCTGCTTGTAAAAATAAGAAACCCCTAAATCAATAGAATTACTTTTCGCACTTTTAATCTGTGTAATTATCTCACTAGAAATTTTATTTACATCTATCTTAAATAC
>DAOWHK010000026.1 GCA_030641465.1 Parachlamydiales bacterium
AAACAAACAACTTAAACAAAAACATCAACTTAACTAATATTTACAGTTAATTACAAATGTGTTATAATTAATTGTAAATTAAACTAAATGGTAATTAAAATGACGCAACCCGCAGAATTACAGATTCGCCTACAAAATCCGACAAGCCCCCCTCTTAGCTGCTTCACAGTCTACTGGAATAATCAAAGATTTCGCATCACATTAACAAATGAAGATAAACGACTAGGATTTCTTCCTAAAGATTTTAAAGACAAAATTGAACCGCAGCTACTAGAGATGCTAAATGGTCAAACAGTATTAGATCAAACTGCAACACAATTTAGCCTGCAGACTGCAAAAAAATCTCGCTTTTCGACCTATACACATAGCGATATTGCAGTGAATGAAGCCACGCAGCAACATTTCCAATCAAAAATAGAAGCTCTCATAACATCGATTAAAGCAGATTCCTCCATTCAATGCTTTTATTCTGATGCCCCAAAAGAAGAAAAAAAATCTCTTCTTGGAAACGCTCAGTCTGAAAGTGCAAAAACCAACCTAGAAACGATTACAAGAGACCCAATTTCCTCAATGCGTAACCCCCTTAAAACAGTAATGGATCCTCGGCAGCTTCAACTTGCAACTATGAATACCTATTTAGCAGCCCTGCAAAAAGAGCATGCAGATGGGGGGAAATATTTTTACTACCAATGCTTAAGCTCAAGCGAAATTGACATAAGTAATGTGCACCCTTTATCTCACCCAAACCAACCTGACGTCCCAACAAATACAGGAAAACAATACCTCGTAATTAATACTGGAAAAGGATGGGTGAGTTTTACAATTGATTTACCCAATAATCAAATATATTTTTACAACTCTAAAAATGAACCCTTAGAGAGTAGTAAAGCATTGAAAAAATTTGCACAGGATCTAATAGATAAGCACACAATAATTACAGAAATTACTCAAAACAGTGTTCATTTTCCCCACCAAAAAGATGATTACAACAGTGGACGTTACCAACTCGCTTTCATCACAGCTATGGCGGCAGACAAAAAATTTTCTACATGCACTAACAAGCAAATTAATGCAGAAATGATCGAAGAAAGTGAACTTCAAAAAATGACAGCTCTCCTACAAAAACATACGGAAGATATAACGTAAAACTCTAGACTTTATTTCCTGCTTAGACATATGATTTTTTGAAATTAGATTTTAAAAAAAGATATGACTGCACTTATACAAACCTACACTTCAGCAATACGCTTTGCCCACGAAGAAACACTCATTCCAATCGAAGATAGCCCCAAAAACTCCCTTAGAGAAATTGAGCAGGCCGTTTTTACGAGCAAAGGAATTCTAAATATTGGGAAATACACTCTTGGTATTGTCAGCATGGCATTTTTGTCAACAGGGCTTGCAGCAACGACCATTCCTGCGATACTCTTTTCGATTACATGTGTAATTTCTGGAGTTGCACTCGCAGTTCTTTGTCACGATATCAATCAAATACAATCAGGCTTTGAGCATTGTTTTCAGGCGGTACGCTTTATCGATAGAAGTCTCTCTATCTCTCGAGGAGAGCTTCTTCAAATTGTCGATCAGCAATCAGAAAAACTTCATCAGATAAAAAACTCTCTTATTTTTCTTACCCCTTTAAGAGAAACTATTTCTGCAGCGGAAAACTCCCTTGCTCAGCTCCATAACCAACTAGAAAGAGCATAACTTAAAAAATCTCGATCCATCAAAGCCACCTTTATAACGAATTCTCCGCACTGTATACAAACCGATTGTCGGCACTGTTAAATACAGTAATTTAAGATTTTCCTTTCGAGAACCCCATCAGAAGAGATGTTTAAAAAAAAATCACTTGCTCTTTATGGAATATAAATATATTCTTAACATAAAAAAAGAGGAAATAAAATAATGACGTACCCCATTCAAACCTTTCATGATGATTATCATGATTTTACCAGCCCCCAAAACTTTAGTCGCGGCGACCGTGAGAGTTTAGGAATTGCTTCAACTATTCTAAATCCTGTCAACACTTGTATTCAGGTAGCAAAATATGGAAGCATGGCTATATCCGTTATTTCCCTAGCTACTTGCGTGCTAACGAGCAGTACTTTTTTATGCGTTATTTCCGCAATTTCCTTCATCGCATCTACTATAATTTGTTATCCATTACATGTTGTTCACGATTTTACGGATCTATTTTCCCGTAACATAGATCATATATTACGAGAAGATCGCATCATTACTTCATCTGCAAGAGAGATGGTTAACAAAGTGTTTGATCTAATAGAGTTCGTAATGGGATGTTTTAACTGTATCATTCCTACTGAATATCAAGAGATGTACCAGGAAGCGAATACAAGAATAACAGCGGAACTAGATGGCGAGCCAGTTGAGATGACCCCCGAGCTAGTACGTTTACATGGTGAGCTAGAGCAGCTACCATCTGAGGGAAGATTTCAAGCACTGAGAGACGGGTTGCAGCGTTTGGAAGATGATAGAAGTCCATCACCAATGCGTAGATCACTCAATGCAGATTCCACAGGCTGGTAGCTATAGATCTTAATCCTTCATAGGCCCTAAGGACTCCCCATCGGGAATTTTATTAGGGTCCTATTGCTAAATCCATATCCCCATCACTCCACCCTTATAGTGGATTAAATCTTGATTGATAAATTCCACTAAAATATTCGAAATTTGGGAAAAAAACATCTAAAATTAATATTTCGAAATTTCAGAGAGCCTGCTCAAAAGTCGTGATTGTATCCAAATCAGATATTTTGTAGCCTACTTGTAAAGTTTTTATTTTAATTTAGGTAAAACAATGACAGGCCCATCACAATCGTTCCAAGATTATCTATATGACAGAATATACCCATTGGAGGCGCGCCGCACTCAAGTCCTTTCTGAAATTCAAAGAAGCACAGAAAGCTTTCATGCCCTCAAACCTCTTGCACACTTTAGCATCTACAGCTTCCAAGCAATTGCTATTTTCTGCATTGGCTCCCCAGTATTTATTAGCGAAACATTTACCTGTCTTCTACTAGAAATTATTGGGATCGCTGCTTTGATTCTTGCTCATGATGTAAAAGAGCTCTTAATGATATGCAGTTTAACCGTTCACCATATCGAATATTTATCAAGTGTGACACCTCTTTCAAGACCTCTTTTTCGCTGCGTTGCAGAAGACTTTATCATAAAAATTGAGCAGGTCAAAAACTCCCTTTGGCTACTCAAAAATTCTGTTGCACCCATCTTTTCCGAAGTGCAAAGAACAATAAGAGAAGATTATTTGCAAACACTTCACCTGCCTCAAAATGCGCAGATATCTACCCTTATGCAGACAATCTCCACGCTTCCAGTTAGCTCCCCATTCGAAACAAGGCAATTATATAGAAGCCTACAAAATGCTCTAGATGGAATTGACCTTCAGGAAATTTCTTCGGAGGGAAGTCTTACCTACCAACTAATACAGGCATTAAATATCGAAGAAGCAGAGTTTCGCCATTTAAGATTTTTCCTCCAAGAAACCTCTCCAAGGGCATAATACGACACTAATTACCCCTAGACCTTTATTTAAAATAAACATAATCTTTATAATTAAAAAACTGAGAGTAAAATGACGTATTCTATCCAAAACTACCAAGATGATTTGCGAGATACCTTCTATCCCTTAAGCCAAGATATTAGAAATGAATCGCGTGAAGTTACTGATGATTTACATTCATCTGTCCCTATACTAAAAATAGGTGTGTTGGCTATGGGGACTGGATCAGTCTTCAGCTTTTCTGCTATCTTAATAACAAACAATGCAGCTCTATTATTAGCGGTATTGCGCTTTCCATAATCTGTCATGACGTCTATTTAGTGTGCGTTGCGCTAGACTCCCTGTTACTGAAATTGGAACAAACTTTTCAGCAAGAAACAATTAGGAGAACCGATGTACGAGAACTCCTTGAGGAAACTTTGGAACAATTCAGGAACATACCTGCTTCTTTATGGTGTTTACCGTTAACGGATTTTGAAGAGTTTCAAGAAAATCTTACTTATCAAAGTTTCACTGAACTAGCAAGAGATGAATTAGATAACCCTCAAACGGAACTTCTACGATGGCTTCAATATCAAACATACGAAATGGCAGCATCTCTATCTCCAGAAGATCGAGCGCGATCCTTTGAACGCCTTGCAGTTAGCGGAAGAGACCAAGGGATCGATAATTTACTCTCGACTATGCATAATCCCGAAGGTGTATTACGTACTTTTCAAGATTGACTTGTAATGAATATTATTTCATAATACGCCCTTTTAGGTGGCATGGCCAAGTGGTAAGGCAGTAGCCTGCAAAGCTTCTATCCCCAGTTCGAATCTGGGTGCCACCTTTATCAAAATCGTTAAATCGGTAAAATTTTATGTCTGCTATCTCTAATATATTAAACTCCGCTCAAAATGCTATCGATTCCACAATCGATTCCACAAATGATCGCTGTTATCCACTAGATCGTGGCGTAGTTATTCCCAATCTTCAGCAAACGATATCTCCCTATGCATTAGAATCGATGCAAATACCCATACAAATATTTTCTTACTCCTTAGGAATAGCATCAGTCGGCTCTATCGGTCTTCTGGCCTTTTCTTCCTCCATTGGACAGATTGCAATTTCGATAATACTCGGAATTGGATGCGCTTTAGCAAGTTATGACACGCACTTACTTCTAGAAAATCACAGGTTTTTCTCACGTGAAATTGAAGATCTTTCTCAAATTGAAACCGTCCAAAGAAGCGATTTAAGAGCAAGGCTTGCAAACATTATTCAGCAAGTAGAAACAGTAAAAAATTCTCTTTGGATTTTTTCCCTTTTCTTTGATGAAGATCTTTCTCAAACACAAAGAGTCTGCTCTGAAGTTTTTTTAAGACATATCAACAATACAGGAACTTTTGTAGACGATCTAATAGACATGAGAGAAGGTTTAAGAGTAGCCGCAGATAATTTTAGAGCTGCCTTTCTCCCCCACGAAGGCCTTCTTAGCCGTGAAGAATCAAGCTATTTAGGAAGTCAGGCTGGAGGCCTCCTCGAAAGAACTTTTGCAAACCTAAACGCATCATTAGCAACCTAAATGCTATATCTCATCGCAACTCCCATTGGAAATTTAGCAGACATCACCTTTAGAGCTGTTGAAACGCTTAAAGCTTGTGACTACATTTTATGCGAAGATACAAGAAGAAGTGGAATACTTCTCAAGCATTATTCGATCAAAAAGCCGCTTATCAGCTTTCAAAAATTTAGTGAAAAATCCAAAGAAAACCATGTCATTGATGATCTTCAATCTGGAAAAACACTTGGACTTATAAGTGATGCAGGAACGCCTTGTATTTGTGATCCAGGAGCTGCATTAATAAAGCGGTGCAAAGAAGAAAAAATTGAAGTAACTTCACTTCCCGGTCCCTGCGCTTTTATAGCAGCTCTTAGTCTATACCATGAGCCATGGACTACCTTTCAGTTTGTTGGCTACTTAGAAAAAAAAGAAGGATTAGCAAAAAAGCAACTGTCTCAAATTTTACTCTATTCTGGTCTCTCCATTTTTTACGATACGCCTCATCAATTACTAAAAACCCTCAAACTTATTGACTTGCTTGCGGGAGAAAAAGAGATAACGATAGCAAGAGAGCTTACAAAAATCTATGAAACGGTTCTTTCGATGACGGCTAAACAATGGATAGAACATTATAAAAACCATCCTCTAAAGGGCGAGATCATCGTGCTAATCAAAGGTGATGGGCCCAAGTTGATTAATCAAACACTTTCCACTCCTTTGCAAGTAGATTTTATTCAAACAAAGTATGGTCTTTCAAAAATGGATGCAATAAAAGTGATTGCAGAAATTCAAGGAGTATCAAAAAGCACCATCTATGCAGAGATTCCCCATAATGATTAGTTCTTACGATCAACTCCTGATATAGTGGATTAAATCTTGATTGATAAAATTGGCTGATTAGATTTTTTTATAGAACTTAGCATGGAGAGCGACAATGACTTTGTAAAGTCATCGAGATCGAATGCTAAGTTCTAGGAAAAAAGATACAGATGGATTTTATCAATCAAGATTTAATCCACTATAGTATAGGAATCTCTGATCAACAGGTCTTCACCATAATCTTTTGATTTGAAATAATTTTCATAAGGTACTTTCCATACGAACTTTTAGATAGCTTCTCTGCAAGAATTAAGAGTTGATCAAGGCTAATAAGTCCTTTGATGTATGCAATTTCTTCGATGCAAGCAATTTTTAAGCCTTGACGTTCTTGAATTGTTTGCACAAAACTCGCTGCTTGAAAAAGAGCTTCTGGCTCTCCCGTATCGAGCCAAGCACATCCCCTTCCAAGAAGTTTCACCTTTAGCTTTCCCTCTTCAAGGTATAATCGATTAAGATCTGTAATTTCAAGCTCTCCCCTATTTGATGGCTTTAATACTTTGGCAAATTTTGATGCTTTTGAGTCATAAAAATAAAGGCCTGTAACGGCATAATTTGAAGGAGGATTTTTGGGTTTTTCGATGATGTCTTTTACTCTGCAATCGTCATCAAAATCAATGACTCCATAGCGTCCTGGGTCATTGACTTCATAACCAAAAATCAAGGCCCCCTCTTGAAGTTTGCTGCAGGAGGAGAGTGTTTTATAAAGATATTCACCGTAGAAAATATTATCTCCAAGAATGAGAGCTACTGAATCACCAGCAATAAAAGATTCTCCGATGATAAATGCTTCTGCAATGCCGTTTGGTTTATTTTGAATCACATAACTTAATTGCAATCCAATATGAGAGCCATTGCCTAGAAGCTTTTGAAATTTTGGCAGATCTTCTGGGGTTGATATGATCAAGATTTCACTTATTCCAGAAAGCATAAGAATAGATAAGGGATAATAAATCATGGGCTTATCATAAACAGGCAGAAGCTGTTTACTACAAGCCGATGTAACTGGAAAAAGTCTAGAGCCTGTGCCGCCGGCGAGTAAGATACCTTTCATGAATTCTCTGGCATTGCGTAAATTGCAGGAATATTTCGATAATATTCTTTATAGTCTAACCCATATCCTACAACAAAGCGATCTTCTATTTCAAAAAGAAAGTAATCGGGCTTCTCATGCGTTTTTTTAGCAACTTTTTTTGTAAGAAGTGTTAGCGAGCGCAAAGATTTGGGCTTTTTTATTATCACTTGACTCATCACTTCAGAAAGTGTTGCTCCTGTATCGTGAATATCATCAACTACAATCACGTGCCTTCCTTCAATGTCACAATTATCAAGTCCTAAAATTTTAAGCTCTCCTTGTTTCCTCCCAAGAAGTCCATAACTTTTACATTCAAGCGTCTCTAGTCTTGTCGGGATAGTCAGCTCACGCATGAGATCACTTACAAAAAAAAGAGCGCCTTTTAAGATCATAACAAGCGTAATTTCTTTAGAGGCATACTCTTTGTTAATACGATTTGAAATTGCTTTGATCTCTTTGGCAATTTCTTCTTTTGAAAGTAATAATTCGAGGTGGATTGGATCTCCAGGCGTTGAGTAACTATTCATCTAATTGAAAACTACATCCTGCTTCGACAAGCTGATCAATAAAATCAAGGTTGTACTCACCTGATAAAAATTGCTGATTTTCTAGTAAAAAAAGATGAAAGGATATGGTTGAGTCGATTCCCCCAATATGAAATTCCCGCAATGCTCGTTTTGCAATTTGCACTACTTCTTCCCTGTTTTTTCCCTTTACGATGAGCTTTGCAATCATTGAATCATAATAGGGCGGAATGCGATATCCCGAATAGCAAGCACTATCTACTCTGACGTTCGGCCCACCTGGGGGAATATAGTACTCTAACAGTCCAGGGGACGGAGAAAAATTATTTGCGGGGTTTTCGGCATTGATGCGAAATTCCATCACATGACCACGAAACTCAACTTGCGACTGTGTGACTTCTAGCTTTTCCCCATCTGCCATCCGAATTTGCTCTTTAAGAAGATCTATTCCTGTTAATTCTTCTGTCACAGTATGTTCTACTTGAATCCGTGTATTTACTTCCATGAAATAGAAGTCGTGATTTTCATCTAAAAGAAATTCAACCGTTCCAACTGTATGATATTTCGCAGCTTTCACAATATTAACTGCAGCCTCGCCCATTTTTTTTCTAAGCTCAGGAGTTAAAAGTGGAGAAGGGGTCTCTTCAACAAGTTTCTGCCGACGTCTTTGTATCGTGCAATCTCTTTCTCCAAGATGAATATAATTACCATACTTATCTCCAAGTATTTGTATTTCTATATGTCTTGGATTCATAATCATTTTTTCTAAATAGACATCTGGATTGCCAAAGGAAACTTCAGCTTCAGTTCTTGCAGCAGAAAATTTACGAACAAATTCTTCTTCATTATAAGCGATTCTAATCCCTTTGCCACCGCCTCCTGCAGACGCTTTGATAAAAACGGGATATCCAATTTTTGTTGCTTCGTATAATGCAGCATTCACATCAGCAACAATACCATCAGTTCCTGGTATCACAGGGCACCCTGCACTTTTTGCAATAGCCTTTGCCTTGGATTTATCTCCAAGAAGGGAAATAGTATCAGGAGTTGGCCCAATAAATGTAATACCACAGCTTTCACAAATAGATGCAAAGTTAGCATTTTCACTTAAAAACCCATATCCTGGGTGAATTGCATCCGCCCCTGAAATCTCACATGCAGATAATATGTTTGAGACTTTTAAATAAGATTTTAGTGCTGGAGCCTCTCCAATACAGATCGCTTCATCTGCATGAAGCACATGAAGCGCTTCCGCGTCAGCTTTTGAATAAATTGCAACTGTTTGCAGGCCTAAATCATGGCATGCTCGAATAATTCTAACGGCAATTTCTCCGCGATTTGCAATCAATATTTTTTTCATAATTACTCAACTAAAAATAATTTTGAGCCAAATTCTACAGGATTCGAATTATCAGAGTAAATTTCCTTTACTATCCCGCTTTTTCCAGCTTTTACTTCATTCATAACTTTCATAGCTTCAATGATGCATACAACTGTATCTGGATCTACTCGGTCTCCGATTTTAACAAATGATTGCTCCTCAGGTGATGCTCCTGCGTAGAATATCCCTACCATTGGTGACAGTATTAGCTCACCATTAACTTCAGTCACTTTTTCCGCAATCAGCTCTTCCTTTTTAAGACTCATATCAGCTCTTGTGGCCATTTGTGAAGGCTGCGTCGTTTCTACATATTCTTGCTGAATCTGCCTCTGCACGGGTGTTTGAGCATGGGCAAATTCTAAAGAAATTTCAAAACCATTTTTTTCCTTAATTGAAAGATTATGAATTCCATGCTCTTTCATTGCTTCCATTAATTGCTTAATTTTCTCAAATTCCACTTAACCTCTCCGCGTTTAAATCCTTTGGACATACTCACTTAAAAAAGTATCTACTTTGATGATATCCCCAACTTCAATAAATAATGGGACTTCAATTTTTGCTCCTGTTTCAAGTACTGCAATTTTATTTACATTGGAAACAGCACTCGCTTCTTGCGCTTCAACTTTAACAGCCATTAGTTCCAAAAATTGAGGAAGTTCTACAGAGAAAATTGTATCCCCATAAAACATAGCTTTTAATTGTACACTTTCTTTTAAATAATTTACTTTTTCGCCAATGACCTCTTTAGATACAAGAACTTCTTGCAAGTGATCAATATCTAAAAAAAGGTAATTTTTTCCTTCAATATATAGATACTCTAATCTTTTCTCTGAAAGTGTTACTTCTTTAACAGCTTGATCGAGCTTAAAATTTTTTTCAACAACCTCATCTGTCATAAGATTCTTTAATTTTGTTTTAATAAATGGAACGCCTTTGGCAACGGTTACTTTCACGCTCGTTTCCACGCGAAAAATATTTCCATTCATACTAAGGGTCATTCCCGGTGTAATCTGATTGCTCTGCGCCATAAAGGGCCCCTTTAAAATATTATTTCCTTAATACTGCTTTTCAGTATCTATTTTACCTAATTCGTATCCAAAATACCAGCATTATAGCGAGTTTCCGGGTCCGGCACTAGTATCTTTTTAAGCGCCAGGAATTCAACCACTTCTCTAAGCTCGCATAAACTAGAAATTGTATAATCAACATCTCTTTTTAATCCAGTAAAGCCAGTCCCTCTCCCATAGCGAAAATGCACAGTATTAAATCCAAGTTCTTTTGCAGGTGTTAGATCAATATTAATACGATCTCCACACACTACAATATCAGAGGGCAAATAATCAAAACTATTGAATAAAGTTTTATAGTAGGGTTTTTTATTTTTTTCAGGACAAATAAAAATTTTAGAGAAAAGAGCTGGATCAATCTTAGCTTTTGCCATTTTTTCCCTTTGTATCTCCTCTTTTCCAAAAGTTACAAGTGCCAATTGATGTTTATAAGAAAATTCTTTAAGTAATTCCAGTGCGCCTTCAACTACCTGCGTTTGATAAGCAGATGGAGTGCTTTCATAAACAATTTTTTCCGCAAGAGGTAAAAAGTGAAGAGTCTTATTCTGCGCTTCTAAAAAATTTTGTAGAGCCTCCTTTGCACTTAAAGCTGATTGATTCAGAGTATAAAGTAAATGAAGAGCATTATCAAAATCTGGAATTTGCAAACCATTTTCTATCATTTTCTCAAGAGCTTTTTTTAATAGATATGGGGTAGTTACAGCAGATGTGTCAACCAAAGTGTCGTCTAAATCAAAGATGATTAACAATTTTTATTATCTCTTTAGTTAATTGTTTAGAATCATGCCTAATTAAACTTCTTTTCATTAAATCATGCATCACCTCTTCATTAACCTCCCCCAAAAGTGGCGCAGAAATAATACGTGGATCATCCATATCATTTTCCACTATATCCCCTTCTGCTGAATAAATTTCAATAAGCTCAGGAGTTGGCAGCTGGTTATTTACTAAGATATAATCAAATACATCTTCCCCAATGAATTTTACGATTTCTTTATGATAATCACTAACTTTGTAGCCCGTTGTCTGCCCCTTTCGATTCATTAAATTAGAAATATATATCAATTTTGCGTGTGTCTGCTTAAGCGCGAGGCTCACTCCATTAACGAGAAGATTGGGGATAATCGATGTATGTAGGCCACCCGGGCCCATTACTATAAGATCCGCGTTCATGATTTCTGATATAGCGTGGGGATTAGCTTTAGCATA
>DAOWHK010000144.1 GCA_030641465.1 Parachlamydiales bacterium
TGGGGATTGAAGAAATCACCGTGGGTGTATCACGTTGCCCTGTCACCATGTAACAACTGTGATATCGAGATACTCGATCTGTTGACACCACGGTTTGATGTGGAACGTTTCGGCATCAAACTTGTGGGAAGCCCGAGACATGCGGATGTTTTGCTTGTTACTGGAATTGTGAATCACCAAAACAAAAAGAGAGAAAAATCCTTCCGCCTCCTATTAAGCAACACCACCCTAAACAACACCCTAAGCAACAACACCCTAAGCAACAACACCATAAAAGACAACATAATGAGACTCCAATAAATACAGAAAATCTCATTATTACAAAAATTTCTGACCTGCAAAGAATGAAAATCAGCGAGCTTAGTGCCTATGCAACAAACATTGGCCTCACAAACCTCAGCTCCCTTTCGAAATCGCAAATGGTTTTTGAAATTGTAAAAAAGAAATCGACATTCCCAGATGAACTCCTCGTTGGTGAAGGAGTTTTAGAAGTTCTTCCAGACAATTTTGGGTTTCTCCGCTCTCCTAATTATAATTACATGCCTTCTGCTGAAGACATCTATGTCTCCCCTGCTCAAATTAGACGTTTTGATCTAAAAAAGGGCGATACTGTTTACGGTCCAATCAGGTCTCCTAAAGAAAAAGAAAAATATTTTGCGCTGCTAAAAGTTGATCGTATTAACAATCGGTCTCCTGAAAAAGCTAAAGAGCGCATTTTCTTCGGAAATCTAACGCCTCTTTATCCATCTGAGCGGCTTGTGATGGAAACGACAAAAGAACAGATTTCGATGCGGATCCTCGATTTAGCAGCACCTATTGGAAAAGGGCAACGAGCAATGATTGTTGCACCTCCAAAAGCTGGTAAAACGATATTAATGCAAAATATTGCAAACTCCATTGCAGTAAACCATCCAGAAGCTATCCTTATTGTACTTCTTATTGATGAACGTCCTGAAGAAGTTACAGATATGATTCGCCTTGTCAAAGGAGAGGTCATTTCATCAACTTTTGATGAACCACCAGAGCGGCACGTACAAATTGCTGAAATGGCGATTGAAAAAGCTAGATGTCTTGTTGAATATGGACATGATGTGATCATTCTTCTCGATTCATTAACACGTCTTGCAAGAGCATATAACACTGTGCAACCGCACTCTGGAAAAATTTTAACAGGTGGGATAGACGCAAACTCTCTGCATAAACCCAAACGATTCTTTGGTGCTGCAAGAAACATTGAGAATGGCGGCTCTCTCACAATTATTGCAACGGCTATGATTGATACTGGCTCTCGTATGGATGAAGTTATCTACGAAGAGTTTAAAGGAACTGGTAATATGGAACTTGTTCTCGAGAGACGTTTAGCAGAAAGAAGAGTCTTCCCTGCAATTGATCTGATTAAAAGTGGAACGCGTAAAGAAGACCTTCTCTATCACCCAGATGAACTGGAAAAAATTTACCTTCTTAGACAAGCCCTTGCTGATCTTTCCCCAATTGATGCAATGAATTTACTAAAAAGTCGGCTGAAAAAAACAAACAGCAATGCCGAATTTTTATTAGGAATGAAATTTTAATTATATTTATATAATTAATTAGCAGAGTTAATTACTATCAAAATAAAAAGTCAGAATTAAATTACTGTCTTTTATGCTGCTGAATACAAGCGGCTTGTGGTGGTTAACTTGAATCGTTCTATTAAAAATATTTTGATGATTACATCTTCTGGTGGGGGCGGGCATCTTCAAGCCGCTAACGCTAAATCGATTGAGCTCAAAAGGAACTATCCTTTAGCAACAATTTATAGTCGTGATATTCTTAGAGATTGGTTTATCAACGTCATTGGGGCATTTGCAGCGCAACTTTGGAATACTGCGCAAGCATCTGGAAATGTCAATGCACAGCGCCGTGTCTACAAGTGGAACAGTTTAGCAGAAAAAATTCTTTGGCTGCCCATTTTTCTTTCCGCACTCTTTACTTTTATACACTATGATATTCATAAGGTTGTGGATACACAAACAATTGGAACTTCAGCTGTTATCTATGCAATGCGCATCTATCAAAAAATTTGCGGAAGACGCCTAATTTTAGAAAAACTTCTATCTGACTTGCCTACAGAAAAAACGATTCATTTTTTTAATCCTATCAAAAAGTTATCAAAAAAAAATAAGCAATTCATTAAAGTCATTTGCGCAAAACCATTATTAAGTAACAATCAATCTGAAAGGGACTTTTGGCAAAAACAATGCAGGCTTGATTTAAAAAATATTGAGTATCAAACATTTCCAATCCGCCCTGGATTTCATAAATACAAATACCAGAAATTCCATCAAAAAAAAATAAACCTCCATCTGTCCACGCGAAGTCTTCTTGAAAATTTCCTCATCGCAGAAACTATGAAGAAAGGCTCTATTCATGCCATTTTCGAAAAAAATGCTATTCATCTCTCCATTCAACAAGAAGAGTATGTAGTCACACTCATGTTAGGAAGTCAGCCAAATTCCGTTGCCATTCTTAAATATATACAGAGTTTTGTAACCTTTGCAAGACAAAGTAAGCATAAATACCTCTTGTTCATCTTCTGTAATCATCAACATATACTGCTTACAAAAATGCATAAACTGATTCAGTCCATCAAGCATTACCCAACAAATCTAAGCATAATTCCCATGGGGGCTCAGGAGGACTCGATCATCGCTCCACTCTATAGTAGAAGTAACGCAACAATTACAAGATCTGGTGGATTAACTTCTATGGAGCTTCTAATTGCAGGAAAAGGGAGAGTTTGGATTCATTCTGAAGATATAGAAAAAACACCATGGATTGGAATGCCCATATGGGAGCTTGGAAACGCTGAGTATTTGATGCATCATCTAAATGCTGAAATCACAACACCACAGCAATTTCAAAGCGTCATAGAAGCGATTGAACAAGACCTGAATAGTCCCCTCGATCAATGAAATTCAAGACCTTATTTTGATCTTCCTGAATTTCTTTGCAAAATCCTGGAACATACTGATACAGATTATTGTTTCTTGCTTCACTATTCATATTCTGACTAAAATCACCAATAAAACGCCCCCACTTAAATCGATTACCTCTTACTTCTTTCATACATCTTGTAAGATACGTATTACTAAAAATATATCCTATGAAACGAAGGGGATGGAGATATTCAATTTTTTTCCCTACATGTTCTAACTCTTTTTTCATTACAAGGAGTTTAACCCAATTATATTCTCCAAGTGAGCTGACAATTTTATTAATATTCTTCTCATCGTGCCGAGTCAAAGGCAACGAGTAATAGGGAGCACTATCACTTCTACTTGAGCAATAGAGAGTATCTGGATAATTTGCTTGTATTTCTTGCAAAAACATGTCTGAATATACAGAGCTTTCCTTTGCAAAAATCTGCGAAGACAGCGCACATACCACCAAAAAAAAATAACATTTTTTTTTCATCAAGAAATCCTACTTTTGGACTTTTATAATTTAGACAACTATTTTTTTCAATGTATTTAAATCAAAAAAACAATAGGTCTATTTAGGAAGCTCTAATTAACTCCGAAATTTCAATTTTAGATGGATTTTTGAAAAAAAATTATTTTTGGAGCAACAAACTAACTAATTATAGTTAGTGTTTTGCGAAAAAAGAATTTTTTCCAAAAAGGCGCTGAAGTTGAAACAACAGAGTTAGTAAGGGCTTCCTTTAGTGCCTTCTAAACATTGCATGGTTAATTCTTCCACTGATTCTCCATTCCAATCTATGTCATGGGTATATAAGCTTGTAAAGTTCATTCGATGCTTTAAGCTTAAATAGCTATAACATAAAAAAATTAAAGGCTGCGCAAGAAACGGCTTAATATCTTTTCTAGAAAAAATCACATCTGGCATCTGCAAGAAATTTTTCAAAAAAAGAGGAATGGAGTCTGCACTTTTCCATCCATAAATCATCATCGCAGTAGCTAACTGCTTTGTCATCCCCGTTTTAGGAAAAAGAGTTTGAGAGCCTTTTCCAAGTAAAACATCTACAATTTCCTTTTGAGAAGTAAGAAGTAGCAACCCATGTGTCGCCCTCGGATTACACTCAATTGCATAAAGTTTATGATCAATTGTTTCGATAAAATCAAACGCGATTTGACCTGTAAAATTCTCTTTTTTTACAAAATGTTTAACCCACTCAAAAATCCCTAAATGATCCATCGCCTCAAATGTCAAACAGGAGTTCCCTGAAATAGAAAAGCGGACAGGATAAACTGCATGTGCCTTAACCTCTCCCTCCTCACAAAAAGAATAAGAACAATACTTCTCTCCATCAATCCATTCTTGAGCAATCCACGGATTATAAGACTCAATTGGGAATGCCTGAAGCTCTTTTGCATTTTTCACCTTATAAATACTCTGCGACGCTCTTGAATAACTCGCTTTGAATGCATAGGGTTTGGAAAAATGAATGTGGTGCAATTGCTCAAAAGTACGAATAAGAAAGGTTTTAGGAGCATCAAGACCAAGCTTGACTAATTTTTGATTGAAAAGCCATTTGTTATGTAGGCTATTGAGCACTTCAAACCTTTCTGAGAGAATTTTGCAGCTTTTGGGGAATTGATCTAAACCACGAGACAAATACATTACTTCTTCAAAAACAGGAATAACAAATTCAATATGATGATCCTTTACAATCTTCACGAGTGCTTCAATATACTTTTCTGTGGCAAATCGAGGGCTTGGAACAACAAAGCTTTTTTCTATAGCATTGGAAAATTTACAAAAATGCAAGAAACTTGTTTCTACAACAAATACTCGATGTCCCGCTGAATGCAAGCTCCTTGCTAAATCAAGAGCTATGAAATTTTTAGCGCCAGTAAGTAATATATTTTTCTTCTTCGATTCTTCCATAGACAACTTTTTTTTGACGAATTCTTACACATAACCCAAAAAAAAATAAGGCACAACAAATAATCGTTTGATTATAGTGGATTAACTTTTAATTGATAAAATCGGCTGATTAGATTTTTTTTATCCACTATAAATCTAACGTATGAAAAAAACGCTGTACCCAATCCACTTTGAACCGATCTATAAAAATTATGTTTGGGGTGGTCAAAAAATCATCGAATGTTTCGACAGGCAGATGCCGAGTGGGATCTATGCAGAATCTTGGGAAATCTCCGATCGCGATGAAGGAATGAGCATTGTCGCAAATGGATTCTTGCGTGGCATGTCTCTTCGAGAGCTTTGTAGATCGTATGGAAAAGAGCTGCTTGGAAGCGATTACGAAACATTCCCATTGCTCATCAAATTAATCGATGCAAAACAAAACCTCAGCGTACAAGTGCACCCAGATGAGGAGCACGCAAAAAAATATGGGGGAGATGCAAAAACAGAAGCTCTCTACATCATCAATGCTTCCTCTAATGCTTATATTTATTCAGGTCTAAAAACCCCTCTTACAGAACATGCATTGATTCATTGTATTCACTCAAATCAACTGATCAATCACCTCAATAAAATTCCTGTAAAAACTGGAGATGCCTATATCATCCCTGGTGGAGAGATCCATGCCATTGGAAAAGGATCTCTTATCTTTGAAGTGCAGCAAAATTCTAACACGACCTATCGGATCTATGACTGGGAAAGAAATCGTCCCCTTCATATCAAACAGGCCCTAGAAGTGATGAGACGCCATGAGCCCTTAAAAACGAACCGATTAACAGGTTCCATAAATACGCCCTATTTTACTTTGGAAAAAGAGTGCCTGAGTAATAAAACCCAAACATTTGCGTTAAATCATCATTTTGAAATGGTCTTTTGCCTAACAGGTGAGGGCACAATTAATCAAGAAAAAATAAAGGCAGGAATGAGTTTCTTCATTCCAGCCTCGCTCAAAACCTTTACAGTATGCAGTACCAAGCCTCTTTCCTTTCTAAGAGTTAAGCCACAAGATCCTCTTCAATAACGTAAGAAGAAAAAGGCCCAAGCCTTAACCTTAATATCTGCTCATCGACTACAATCACACTTTCAGTAAGATCGCGATCTTGTTTATCTGCTTCAGAGCTCATCACAATTTTTGCGGCTCGTATTCGTTCCAGCTTTGTAAGGTTATACTCTTCAAAATTCGTGTCCGACAAATTATGTACAACCCTATAGACTTTTCCCGCACGATCTTTCCTACGGAATTCTATAATGCCAGCATCCTCATTTCTAGCCACATTCTGAAAACTTACCTCAGGATCTTGCCAAAAAGCGGGAGTCTCTTTATAAAACTTATTCCATGCAGTTGTCACTTTTGAAATACACTCTCTTTGTGGAATCTTCATATCTGCAACACCTCTTTGAACTTTAGGAATAAACGCTTCACTAGCGCCTGTATCATTTCCCATAAAGTTTAATTTCCGATTAAAAGGAAATGTCATAAAAAGGCAGTGAAATGAAACCACATCATCTACTCCTCTTGCAAACGTTTCAATTTCAGACTTTCTTCCCATTGCATCATCATAACGATCATGAGAGCGCTCAAGTAACCAATTAGACTTCTCCGAAAGCAAACGTAGTGGCTCAATAATTGACCAGAAATGACGTCCCCTTTCATTAGGAGGATTCTTATATAAGTTACATAGTTGACCGGATAAATGCATGTGCCAATTTCCTTCAAACCCAAGTCCATCACCGACAAACTCCCCATTTTGATTTTTATACGCAGGAGAAGTCGTTCTTACCTTATTACTCGAATCTTCTGATACCATAGAAATACTCGGATCATACTCTTTCATAGAACTATTAAGCTCTTTTAAGAAAAGCTCTCCATCAAGGTCTTCAACCCCTCCACGTATATTTGATTCTCTCATAAATTCGGGTTTACCTCCAAAATCTAAATCAGTTATACTTTGGAGCGCATCTATACGAAATCCATCGAAATGCATTTTATCTGCAAAAAATTTAGCACTTGCTATCAAAAAATTTCGAATATTTTCACTCTCAAAATTAAATATCTTCGATCCCCATAAATGGTGCACGCCTTTTGTGGAGTTGGGATGTTCAAAAAACGGCTTCCCATCAAAGTCAACCATGCCTGTCTGATCCATCGAAAAGTGACCTGGAATAAAATCAAGGACAACAGCAATTCCTTCTCTGTGAAAATAATCAATCATATATTGAAAATCCTCAATGCTGCCATAACGGCTCGTCGGACTAAAAAATCCTGAGACAAGATAACCCATAGATACATCTAAAGGATACTCGAGAACACCAAAGAGCTCAATATGAGTAACAGACTTTTCTTTACAGTGAGCTGCAAGTTTAGGGGCATACTCTCTATAGTTTAAAGGCTCTTTCTTATGCTTACGCTCAAACTCTCCGAGTTTCACCTCATAAATATTCGTTGGACCCTCTTTTTTATAAAAATTATCTCCTTGTTCCTTTCTTGTTCTCATCCACTCATCATCTCCCCAATCATATGTATTGGGATTTGCTACAACAGAACGCATTTCCTTACCAATTCTTACAGACGAAAATGCAAATGGATCGCTCTTAGTCGCAAACACTCCTTTTTCAATTTCTATTTGATAAGAGTAGATCATTCCTTCTGCGATTTCATCAGCTGTGGCGCTAAAGCTTCCATCTCCATTCCATTTCATGGGAATAGAATCTTCTCTGCCATCGATCACTAAAGAAACAGAGTACGCTCTTGGAGCTGCTACGCGAAATGTAGCAGTGCCAGGTTTCTTTTCATCAAACTGCACTCCATAAACATCATAAAGAGGTTTCTCTGTCTGAAAATAAGGAAGCTCAAAAAGCTCCTGGCTCGAATAATCAAGCTTTGGCATAGAAGTGATCGCAAATGTATCGCGAGAGCGTTTTGCTCTTTCTATTGCTAAGAGGTAAAGGTTTACATACTCATCAACGGGTGCTGGGCTCCTATCTGGTGTCACAGTCCAACTGGAGCTTTGAGCAGCTTTCATTACGCTTACGCTAAATTCTTGTTTTTGTTCCGGAGTAAAATCCCTCCAAGTCGTAAGAGCTTTTTCGATCGCACCTTCCACTTCCTCCCCTTGCTCGTCTGAGTCCCAAAGCCCTTTTCTTTCAAATACAAAACCATTTTCGCCGTCTTTTACCGTATCTCTTAAACCCCCTGAATTCACAGCGGCAACTGCCACTCCAAATAACCACGATTCAAACTGCACAAGCCCACAAGGCTCAAATTTTGACGGAACAACAGCTACTGTGCTGCAGGCTCGAATCAAATGTCCAACGCTTGCTTGAATCACTCGGCTTCCAACTTCAGGGCCTTCAGGATTTGGAGATCCTCGTTGAATCCAGGCGGGAAGATTTTCTCGCTCTGCAATTGCTTCAAGTTCATTCAGAATTGCATTTGCAGTCTCATCTTCGCCATACCCCATACAAATAAATACAGCCCCCATTCCATGTGCATGCCGCATAATATATTTAAATTGCTCAAGCCCCTTTTGAGTGGAATCGTAGCGACCAACAAAGTAAACCACATCTTTTTCGACTAAGGAGTCTGTGCCTCCACATTTTTCTAAAAATGCTTTAGCTTTTGGATCACCATATGCAGTAATCCACTTACCTAGCTGCTTTTTCATCACCTTGCGATGCCCTGCAATATTTTGAGATTCTGTAGAATATGCAAGAGGAGTATGAACTTGAGTTTCTGGATCTACCCAACCAGTCAATTGAGGGGAGGTTGAAGGATCATACCCCGTAGGATTACTTCCGTTAATAATTCCCTTGAACCGCCCGGAGTGTGCAGCGCGCCGCACCCACTGCTCCATCCCAGCCCCTAAAACCTCGGTTTGCATCTCCTCTGCAAAGGTTCGAGACACCGTAAGACTCATATCAGATCGTTCCAGAGCTCTTTGTGCAACGTTGAAACCACCAGCTTCCCCTCCAAAATTTGCAACAATCTCTGCTTCATCTCCACGAAATACCCCTTGCGCTCCAAAACAATTATTGTGACAAACAAATACAATGGCCGGAAGATTATTTCCTTTGTAATATGAATCCTCCGAAATTTTTCCCCCATGAAATTTGCTCTTCACTTCCTTGTAGAGTAAATCAATTGCAAGCGCTCCGTGCCAATCATTAAACTCAATCACATCTGTTTTCAAAGAATTAGGATCGAGAGCTTCATACTTTAATCGTTTCTCTAAATATGCTGCACATACAGCTCCAAAATAAGCCATTCTCTCTTTAAGACCATACCATTTATCTTTTCCTACTCCATGATGCCCATCTTGATAGATACCAGTTGAATTGCCACAAATATCAAAAAACTGCTCAGGGCCTCCATCTAAACGCACGAGCTCAATACCCGTATCTGTCTGCGTGCTATGTACATTTAACAACTTTTCTTGGCCATTAATGTTGTATGTCATGCGCTCGCAAGTAGTCTCTGGTGTCGACAGTTCTGGTATTCTGCGTTCTCCATTAGGAGTTTGTCGATACCGGAAATCGGGAGAGATCACTGTAACGTTATGCCCTCTCATCTTTAATGCAGCAACTCTTGAAGCAACGGCTTCTCCAAGTCCACCAAACTTAATCCCCCAACGATTACCTAACTCATAGCTAACTATAAGGAGATTCAACACACCTGCTTGGGTTCGATTCGAAGCTACACGCACTTTTTCCATCGAAGTTTTCGTATAATGAAATGTCTTTGGGCCTACTTGTTGCAGATATCTTAATTGTTTTGCGCGCCCTCTGCAGGAATCAAAGGAAAAATCTCCCGCTACTTTCTCGATTAGGGCCTGTAATTGACTGAGATAATTAAGCCTATCTTCCACTGGAGCGTCCAATGACATGCAAAACTGCTCTGCTAAATGATTAAACCTAGGACTTTTTTCACCCATACGTAAACATAGATCTTGTAGATCCTTTGTTTTAAGACTAAGAATCTGCAGATCAGGCGATAAAGTTTGGTTTTCTGCAATAAGCCCAGATAATGCCTGCTCTACGCAATGCAAATCATGCTGCACATCAAGAATTTCTAGAAGTTCCCCTAAGAATGAATCTCCACTTGGCGTTAATAGTCCAAGAAGTAGAGAAGGATCACCTAAGATCCTCTCTTCGCCAAAATTGAATCCAACATCTCCTAGCTCTCCTCTCCAAGTAATATATACGATATAAAATAAATATTCTTTTATATCCTTATGTAAACTATCAAACCCTCTTCTATGATCGTCTACCGCCTTACTTGGATCTTTCAACAAATCAATAAAATTTTTTAATTCGTCGCGGTGACAATCTAAAAATGGCTCATTAATCCCAACTCTCTGTATCTCAATAATTTTAGCTTTATACGCTTCATTTAATTCCTCTAGAGGGACACGATTTCTTATGAAGTCTAGCATAACTGGCGAACATTCATAAGCAATCTCTAACGCAGCTCTGTCCTCCGGTTCAAGCTTTAACAAGCACTCCCATAACGAGCCTTGAGTATGAGCTGGAGACCTGAGTTCATCCACCAGCGCTTGTACCAAGCTTTGGTGGTCCTGATATACCCTTAACTGCTCATGTTTAGCAGCCTTATTAGGAAAAAGAGGAAAATTCCGGTTTAATAATTCACACTCCCCCATAAACGTTTGTATTTCGCAATCACAATTTGGAGCGTTTCTTCTCATAGTGCATACTGGAGGAATCATATTAATTACCTAGTTTTATTAATTTAATAACTTTAATTATAATTAATATTACCATATAAAACAATTAGTAAACTTTAATTGAGTTAATTAATAATTAAACTTAGATTTTTGCATTTATTTGTGTAAGCATCTATACTCAGTATTAAACAGGCATTATTGCACAAAAGAATATTAACCAACTTAACGTCAACTTGTTAAAAATAAATCCGGACTATCATGCCCTCATTAAACATTGCGAACAAAATTATTCAAAAGCTTCAAAACCAAGGGTTTATAGCATATTTTGCTGGAGGCTGGGTACGAGACTACCTAATGGACCATCCTTCTGATGACATCGATATCGCCACAAACGCCACAGTTGAAGATGTGCAAACTCTTTTTTTGAAAACAATTCCTGTCAGCATTCAGTTTGGAATCATCGTTGCAGTAGAAGAAGGCCTCTCTTTTGAAGTCGCGATGTTTAGACAAGATCGCAATTATATGGACGGAAGGCGCCCCAAATCTCTTTCTTTTCTAAGAGTTAAGCCGCAATCGTCTCTTTAATCACATAAGAAGAAAGGGGTCCAATCCTTAGCCTTAACGCTCCATTATCGCAAAGGGTCACTCTTTCATTAAGATTGCGATCTTGTTTTAACTTTTCAGAGTTCATAACAATTGTTGCAGATCCGAGACGATCCACTATTGTGAGATCATACACAGGAAAATTTGTTGTAGAAAAGTTATGCACTACTCTATAAGTATTGCCTTTATCATCTTTCCGTCGATACTCTAAGACTCCAGCTTCCTGGTTTTCATATATCCATTGATAGCTAGTAGATGAATGTTGATAAAACGCGGGAGTTTCAGTGTAAAACTTATTCCAAGCAGCTGTCACCCTTGCAACGCATTCTTGCTCTGCATCACGCATGTCTACGACACCTCTTTGCACTTTTGGAAGATATCCTTCTTTTGCGCAAATATCATTTCCCATAAAATTTAATTTTTTGGGAACGGGGTGCGTCATCATAAAGCCATGGAATAATACGATATCATCAACTCCATATGCGAACATTTCAAACTCAGATGCTTTTCCATGCTGCGTATTATAACTATCATGACAGCGAGGTAAAACTGCTACTACATGCTCAAACTGCCCTATTGGACCTGTAAGCATACCAAGCTTAGTTCGATCTTTCTCTTTAAAAAATTCAATCGGACTTTCGACGGCATGACTTGCCCATATGCCACCTTCAAATCCAAGTCCCCCTGTCAACTCACCATTTTCGTTCAACACTACAGGCTCTGTCACATTTTGAGCACCGCTTGTATCTTCTGCGACCATTTCTATGCTCGGATCGTACTGTTTCATGGAATAATTTAGCTCGCGAATAAATTGATATCCCGCAAGATTTTCGCTGCTTCCAGATTCGTTTGGATCCCACTGATAATTAGGTTTATTACAATAGTTTAGCTCTTTCATACTCTGGACAGCATCCACACGAAATCCATCAATATGCAATTTGTCTGCAAAATATTTAGCACTTCCAATCAAAAACTCTCGAATATTTTTACTTTCATAATTAAAAACCTTTGATCCCCACAGATGGTGCAAACCTTTCATTGGATCGGGATGTTCAAAAAATGGCTGTCCATCAAAATCTACAAGCCCTGATTGATCTATCGAAAAGTGCCCTGGAATGAAATCAACAACCACACGAATATCCTTTCCATGTAGATAATCAATCATATATTGAAAGTCCTGAACTGTTCCATAGCGGCTTGTCGGACTAAAAAATCCTGAAACAAGATAACCCATAGATTCATCAAGCGGATGCTCAAATACACCAAAGAGTTCTACTTCGTTATAATGAAATTCCTTGCAATGCTCGGCAAGTTTATGTGCATACTCTTTATAGTTATACGGCTGGCCATTAGGTTTAAGAGCATACTCCCCAAGTCTTAGTTCAATAATATTTGTCGGTCCTTCTTTATAAAACCTATCTCCTTGTGCCTTTCTTGCATTCATCCATCCTAGATCTTTCCAAATATATTCATCTGGATTTGCAACAACAGATCTCATCTCTTTTCCCACTTTTGCGGACGAAAATGCGAACGGGTCACTTTTTGTAGCAAAAATTCCTTTTTCAATTTCTATTTGATAAGAGTAGATCATTCCTTCTGCAATTCCATCAGCTGTAGTGCTCCAGCTTCCATCGTTATGCCACTGCATTGGAATAAGCTCTTCTTTTCCATCAATCACTAAAGAAACAGAGATCGCTCTTGGAGCTGCAACGCGAAATATAGCTGTGCCAGGTTTCTCTTTATCAAAATGCACCCCATAAACATCATACACTAGCTCCTCAGTCTGAAAGTAAGGTAAGTCAAAAAGTTCCTGACTCGTATAATCAAGAGTTGGCATAGAAGTTATTGCAAATTTATCACGATGCTTCGCTCGCTGTGCTGCCATTAAGTAAAGGTTTTCATATTCTTCAATTGGTGGACTACCTTCTGGAATTTCAGTCCAACTTGAATTTTGCGCAGCAGTCATCACGCTTCTGCTAAATACTTGTTTTTTCTCTGAAGAATATCCTCGCCAAGCGGTAAGAGCTCTTTCAATTGCGCTTGCAGCTTCAACGCCTTGCTCCTCAGAGTCCCAAAGTCCCTTCCTATCGAAAACGAAACCGTTTACACCTTCTTTTACAGTATCTTTTAAACCACCAGAGTTCACGCTAACAACAGCCACTCCAAATAGCCACGCCTCAAATTGCACAAGTCCACAAGGTTCAAATTTTGAAGGAACAACGGTCACTGTACTAAGGCCCCGGATCACTTCCCCAACTCCAGGTTTGTTATCATTCCGATCTCCACCCAATTGAATCCCTAGACTCCCAACATTTTGCTGAGGAAAAGTATCATAATCTTCAGGAATTGATGCTGGGTCTTTTACGCGGCGCTCGGTGCTTGAATAACCTCTTTGAATCCATGCAGGGATGTCATCCCTTGCTGCAATTCTTTCAAGATCATCTAAAATCTTATTTGCTGTTTCATCTTCACTAACCCCCATACAAATAAATACAGCTCCCATTTTATGAGCCTGTTGCATAATATACTTAAATTGCTCAAGCCCTTTTTGACTTGAATCGTAGCGCCCAACAAAAGAAATTACATCTTTGCCTACTAAAGAGCCGCCACAAGCTGCTAAAAATTCCTGCGCTTTTGGATCACCATGCACCTCAATCCATTTACCTAACTGCGCTTTCATTATTTCTCGATGAGCTGCAATATTTCCTGTAGCTGTAGAATAGGCAAGAGAGCATAGCTCATTTGTTACTGGATCTATCCAATTAGTCAATCTAAGAGCAGTATTTGGATTCCAGCCTTCGGGATTACTTCCATTAATAATTCCCTTAAACCGCCCAGAATGTGCAAGGCGCCTTGCCCACTGCTCCATTCCAGCTCCGAGCTGCTCAGATTGCATCTCTAATGCAAAAGTTGGCGAGACTGTAAGGCTCATGTCAGATCGCTCCATTGCACTTTGCGCAACGTTAAACCCACGAGATACCCCTCCAAAACTTGCAATAATCTCGGCTTCATCTTCACTAAATACCCCTTGCGCGCCAAAACCATTATTATGACAAACAAATACAATGGCCGGAAGTTTATCTCCTCTATGATAATCACCCTCTTCAATTTCTTGAGTCTCAACCTTACGCTGAATTTCTCGGTAGAGTAAATCGACTGCAAGTGCTGCGTGCCAATCATTAAATTCAATTACATCAGTTTTAGGAAATTCCCCTGCTAGCTCACGTTCTAATCGGTTCTCTAAATAAGCAGCTGCAACCGCTCCAAAATAAGCCATTCTCTTTTTTAAACCAAACCACGGCTTTCCAGGTTCGGCATGCTTTCCATCTTGATATAGCCCACCTATATTACCTCGAATATCAAAATATTTTTTTAGGCCTCCTTCAAAACGGACGAGATTAATCCCATCTACTTCCCTGTAATTTACACCTACGAGCTCTCTAACCCCATCCACAGAGATTACTTCTCTTTTACTAGAATCAGATTCCAGCCAATCATTTGGCCTTCCATCTTCATCTTGATCTCCTAAAAAATGAAAATCTGGACAAAGCACTGTAACTTTGTGTCCTCTTTCCTGCAGTGTTTTTATTCTTGAATAGATTGCTTCTCCAAGTCCACCAAATTTTGGCCCCAAATTCTTGCTAAGCTCGTAGCTAACAATGATTAGGTTTAATAAAGTTCGTGGAGTTTCAGCTCGGTTATGAGGTACATGTACACGTACTTTTTCCATTGAAGTATCTGTATAATGAAAAGTCTTTGGTCCTACTTGCTGCAGATATCTTGATTGTTTTGCGCGATGTCTACATGCTTCAAAAGAAAAATCGTGAGCTACCTTTCTAAGCAAGTTCCGTAATTTCTCGAGGTATTTCAGCCTATTTTCAACACTGCAGTCCAATGATATGCTAAATTGATTTGCTAAATGATTAAACCTTGGAGTTTTTTCTCCCATCCCTAAACACTTTGCTCGTAATTCCCCTGTCAGATAACCACACGCCTGAGGATCAGGAAATGAAGAATTGTACTCATCAATAAGATTAGATAGCTTATCCATAGCTTCATGTAGGTCATCTTGAATACTTAAAATTTCTTCCAGCTCCTCTAAAAAAGATTCCCCAGTTGGCGTTAATAGCCCAAGAAGTAGAGATGGATCACCTAAGAGCCTTTCTTCGCCAAAATTGTTGCCAACACCTTGTAGATCTCCTTTCCAAGTAATATATATGACATAAAATAAATATTCTTTTATATCCTTATGTAAACTATCAAATCCTCTTCTATGATCATCAACCGCCTTTCTTGAATCTTTCAACAAATCAATAAATTTTTTTAATTCGTCGCGGTGACGATCTAAAAATGGCTCATCAATCCCAACTCTCTGTATCTCAATAATTTTAGCTTTATACGCTTCATTTAATTCCTCTAGAGGGACACGATTAGCTATGAAATTTAACATAGCTGGAAAACCTCCATAAGCCCTCTCTAACGCAGATCTGTCCTCCGGTCGAAGCTTTAACACACACTGTTTTACTGAGCTTTGAGAACGAGCTGGACAATCAAGCTCAGCCACCAGAGCTTGTACCAAGCTTTTGTGGTGCCTAAGTCTCCATAAATGATCATTTTTATCAGTCTGATTGTCAAAAAGAGGAAACTGCCTGGTTAATAATTTATGCTCCCCCATAAAGGGTTGCGTTCCAATATTACCAACAGTACCATTTCTGCTCATAGTAACTTCTGAAGGAATCATATTAATTACCTAATTTTATTAATTTAATAACTTTAATTATAATTAATATTACTATATAAAAACAATTAGTAAACTTTAATTGAATTAATTAATAATTAAACTTAGATTTTTGCATTTATTTGTGTAAGCATCTATACTCAGTATTAAACAGGCATTATTGCACAAAAGAATCTTAACCAACTTAGCGTCAACTTGTTAAAAATAAATCCGGACTATCATGCCCTCATTAAACATTGCGAACAAAATTATTCAAAAGCTTCAAAA
>DAOWHK010000223.1 GCA_030641465.1 Parachlamydiales bacterium
CAAAAAATCGCTACGGATATGCAAGTGGAGCGCTTCTTGCAGCAGATTTTATTGATTCAAAAAAAGGCATATTCACATTTGAAGATTGTATAAAGGAGTATCTTAAAAATGAAAAAAGAGATTAAAGGTGTAATTACAGCACTTATTACTCCGTTTATTGAGAGTGAAATTGATGAGGCTGGATTTGTAAAAAATATACGTTTTCAACTAGAAAACAATATCGATGGATTACTTATCCTTGGAACAACAGGGGAACACCCAACTCTTACTGATAAAGAGCAAGAAATTTTGACTGCCCTTGCAAAAAAAGAAATTGCTGGAAAAGTGCCACTCATAGTAAATACTGGCGTGAATTGCACCAAAAAAACGATAGAAAAAACGCGTCTTGCAAAAGAGAGAGGCGCAGATGCTGCTCTCATAGTTACGCCCTATTACAATAAACCTACGCAAGAAGGAATTTTTCGTCATTTTCAAGCGATTGCAGATGCTGTTGATATTCCACTCATTATCTATAATCATCCAGGAAGGGCAGGGGTCAATATTGAACTTGCAACAATAGATAGGATTGCAAAAATTCCAAATATCATTGGAATTAAAGAAGCCTCATCTAATTTGCATCAAATAGAAGAAATTACAAGATATATCCCATCGCTTCCAGTTTTTTGTGGATGTGATGAGCTGAATTTTTCTGCTCTATGTCTAGGCTCTCTTGGTGTGATTTCTGTTGCTAGTAATTTGGTGCCTGCACAGATCAAATACCTAACAAAGGAAGCTCTTCAAGGAAATATGAGAAATGCTAGAAATGCGCATTATTATTTACTGAGTCTTTTTAACATTCTTACTCTTGAAACAAACCCGATACCGATTAAGCATGCAATGAAACTATGTCAGATGCCCTCTGGTCCTTGTCGCTTACCTCTTTGTGAATTGCCTCTAAGTCCTAAGCAGCGCATTTATGAAATTCTGGATAAAATGGAACTGATGGTAGGGGTTCGATGAAAAAAATCCCTGTTGGCATTCTTGGAGCAACAGGTCTTGTTGGAAAATCCTATCTCAAGCTTTTGAAAAATCACCCTCAATTTGAAGTTGTATTTCTTGCTTCATCAGAGCGTATGGTGGGGGAAAAGCCTCCATTTGAAAATTTGGTCCTTGATTCCTGTGAAAATATTGAAAAAGCTGCAAAATCTTGTCGCTATATTTTTTCAGCACTTCCACCTCACGCTGCGATCCTTTTTGAAGAAAAGTATGCAAAAGCTGGACTTAGAGTTATTTCTAGCTCTTCGATTCATAGACTAAGTTCAGATATTCCGATGATTATTCCTGAAGTGAATTCTGATCATCTTGAAGTTCTTAGAGCTCAGCAAAAAAATCGTGGGTTTCATAAAGGGTTTATCGTGACAAAACCCAATTGTACATTGCAAAGCTATTTACTCCCTCTTTTTCCCCTACATTTGGCATTTGGGCTCAAAAAACTTCTGATTACATCCATGCAAGCCTTAAGTGGTGGTGGTGCAAGCGTAGTGTCCTCTGAGGCGGCAGGTAATATCACCCCCTATATCGAAGGAGAAGAGGAAAAGTCAGAGATTGAGCCCTTAAAAATTTTGGGAGCAATAGAATCGGGTAATATTAAGCCTGCTACAAACATTCAAATTTCAGCGCATTGCAATCGCGTCCCTGTCATAGATGGACATCTAACAACAGTTTCCGCATCTTTTCACGGAAAATTCTCTTTAAGCGAAATTGTCTCTTTATGGGAATCATTTAAAGGTCCTCCTCAAATGCAATCTCTTGTAAGCGCCCCAGAAAAACCTATTATTTATCATCCTTTGCAAGATAGGCCACAACCAATTCTTGATAGACAAAGTGGGGAGGGGATGTCAGTAACAGTTGGTAGACTAAGAAAGTGCCCTGTGCTCGATATTAAATTTGTTTCCCTGTCTCATAATATCATTCGGGGAGCCGCTGGCGGCGGAGTGCTTATTGCAGAGCAAATTGAGGCATC
>DAOWHK010000014.1 GCA_030641465.1 Parachlamydiales bacterium
AAGAGACAATAAGATAAGTGGAATTACTGTTAAAGGTGCATCTAGTAGTGGATTTAGTCATGAATTAACAGAGGGTAGGTCAAAGCATTTATTTGTTGACTGCGCGGCAATCAATAACCAACTTAATGGATTTGATTTTTTTCCAAATCCAGGTAATAATCAACCGTTTATTTTTGAAAGTGTTGTACTCAAAAACTGCAGTGCATATGGGAATGTAAATCGTGGTTTTAGTTACGATGTGTTTAATCCTAAGAACGTTGATGTGAGCATTGATATATATAATGGGATATTTATAAATAATGGTTCGACTAGTATTTCCTTTAGATTGAAAGGGGATACTAAATTTATTGGTAATATAAATAATGTAATTTCTGAAAATAACAGCAGAGGTTTATCTGCTTCAAGTGAAGGTGAGTTTGAATTAAATGTTTGCAATTCTCGATTTAATAATAATATTCATAATGGGATATTTATGATAAACAACTCTAATGTACTGAGAGCTTTAATAAATTTATGTTATGTTTCAGCAAACCAAAATGGTGAAGACGGATATGAGTTATTGCCAAATGATGGAATGATTACTGCTCACATGAAAAATTGCTCGGCTAATAGTAACACAGAAATTGGATTTCATAGTTTATTTAATGTAAGTGCACTAAATGGTCGGCTAGAAAATTGCTCAGCAAAAGACAATGGAAGTAAGAGTTTTGATTTTGAATCGATGAATAATAATATTCAAGTAACGGGAGATATGATTCTTGAGTCTGCAGAGCTTTGAGAGTAAAATTTGCAGGACATGGAGCAGTACTGAAATGATGATACGAGAATAATCTAGATCGTAAGAACTGTAAAACTGAAGTTGCTAGTAGACATCCATTAGGTACCGATTTTCTCTGCGAAGTTTTTTTACGCAATCTTTTGCTTCGTCTGGGGGCATTTTTCCCTCAAGTTCAAAGATGCGGTGCAGCATTTCATTGACATCTTTTGCCATTTTTTTGGCATCACCACAGACGTAGATTGAGGCGCCTTGCTTGATCCAGGAGTAGAGCTCACTAGACTCTTTTTCCATGAGGTTTTGGACGTAGATTTTTTCTTGCTGATCTCTTGAAAATGCAAGGGAGAGTTTTAGATAGTTGTTTTTTTCAAGATTTAGTAGAAAATCTTCATAGTAAAAATCTGTTTCCCGGTTGCGCTCTCCAAAAAAAAGCCAGTTTTTCCCTGCAGATTTTTGGGCGAGTCTTTCTTGTAAAAATCCGATGTAGGGAGCGACGCCGGTTCCTGGACCGATCATAATTAAGGGAACGCTTGAGTCACTTGGCAGTGTAAAGGTTTTTGTAGGATGTAGGTAGATAGGAACTTTTGTATTGTGTATTTCTGCTGTGTCACAAAGAAATTGACTGCCGAGTCCGGGGCGCATTTTCTGGCCATGCTGATGTGTAAAGGTGGATATGAGTAATTGAACGGCGTTTGGGTGTTTTAGCGGTGATGAGGCGATCGAATAGAGTCTGGGGAGCATTGGGGCAAGATTGCTTGCAATGTCGTGAATAGAGAGTTTTTGCGGCTTTAGCATTGTTAGTAGCTCTAGTAGATCGTGCGATCTGATAAATTCTAGTTTTTTTTCTTTGTCCTCAAGGAGATTTGCAAAAATGACTTTTTTTTGCGGAGTAGTGATTTTATCGAAGATAGAGGTGATGAGAGGCGTTGTGATTTTAAGGAGGTTAGCTTTTCTGCTTAAAAATGTTTTTATCGAAAAAGTGCTAAGACCTCTTGGGTCTTGCATCATTTCTTCGCTTGGCTCTTGTATAAGTTCGAGAAGTTTTGAAACTTCCTCGCCCTGATTTTTTGGAAAAATACCGATGGCATCACCGACTTTATATTCGATGCTAGAGTTTTCTAAATCAAGGAGTAGATGGTAATTTTTCCGAGAAGAATTTTCTTTGTTTAGAAGCTTCCTTTCTAGGATTTTTGAGGGAAATGGATTTTGTTTATTGTAATTAGTCATATTTTTTCTAGACAATACTAGAGATTTTCCTATAAATAAAGATTAAAGGATCCTACTTGGTATTTGCTTATGCGAATTTTATTTTCCCTCGTTCTTTGTTTTATTATTTGTGGATGCGCAACAAATGGGTATAATCCAAGCTATATCATTTCGGAAAAAAATGTAGAAGATGTGGATTTACAAGAAGAGGGCGCTAGCCGATAGTTACATAAGCTCCTTGCAATCATTTTTTGCATAATGCTTTGCCAAAGAGCTGTTTTTTTTGTTGGAAATCCCGCCTAAAAATTCAATTGCTGCAAGAAATCTAGCGCGTGATCTATCTTTTCCAAGAATTTCCATAGAGTCAAATAGTGGAGGTCCTACATGGCTTCCAGTAAGTGCTCCATAGATAATTTTTATGAGAATTTTTTTGTGATTGACTCCGAACATTTCTGCAATTTCTCGTGAGCTGTCATGAATTCCATCTCGACCCCAGTTTTCTTTGTCATCGAGACTCCAGATAATACATTGGATGATAAAGGCTGCTTGCTCTTTCGTTGTATTTCCAGGGCAGAGGAGTTTTTCTGAATACTCAATCTGGTTGATAAAGAAAAATTGGCAAAGCTGCATAAAGTCGCCAAAGGTCTTGATCCGAGTGTGACAAAGTGGCATGAGTTTGGACATGATTTCTTCGTTAAATCCCCACTCTTTGATTCGGTTCCAGAGCTCTTTTTCTGAAATGGTGTTAATTAGATATTGTTGATTGATCCAGTCGAGTTTTTTAATGTCAAAAAAAGCTCCTGATACCCCAATTCTTTTTGGATCAAAGGTTTTAATGATTTCATCGAGGGAGTAAATTTCTAAGTCGTTTAGCATGCTATAACCCATGAGGGTTAAGAAGTTTACAAAAGCTTCAGGCAAATAGCCTGAGTCTCGATAGTAGAATACGGAGGTTGGGTTTTTTCTTTTGGAAAGTTTTTTTCCATCACTTCCAAGTAGAAGGGGCATGTGCATAAACGTTGGCATTTCCCATCCAAAAGCTTCGTAGAGGTAGACGTGTTTAGGAGTGGAACTTATCCACTCATCCCCGCGTATGACGTGGGTAATTTTCATGAGATGATCATCAACAACATTTGCGAGGTGATAGGTTGGAAAGCCATCAGATTTAAGAAGGATTTGATCATCGATATCAGCCCAGGGGTTTTGCATACGTCCTTTGATAGCATCTTCATAGATACAATCGCCAGTGAGGGGCATTTTTAAGCGCACAACAAAAGGATCTCCTGCAAGTTCCCGTTCTTTGATTTCTTCATCGCTTAAATTACGGTAGCGCCTGTCATATCCTTGTCTTTTCCCAGTGTTTTTGCTAAGTTCACGCATTTCAGCAAGCTCTTCTGGCGTTGCAAAGCATTTATAGGCTTTTCCAGCATCTAAGAGCTGCTGGCAATGTTTTTGGTAAATTTCCGTGCGCTCTGATTGTTTGTAAGGGCCGTAGGGGCCTCCTACATCAGGACCTTCGTCCCATTCGAGCATGGACCATTTTAGGGCGCTGTAAATATTTTTTTCATATTCGGGGCGGCTGCGCGTTTGATCAGTATCTTCAATCCTTAGGATAAATTTGCCACCATGGTGCCTCGCAAATATTTGGTTAAAAAGTGCCATGTAGGGAGTGCCGACATGGGGATCGCCTGTCGGTGATGGCGCAATGCGAACGCGAACTGTCATGATAAATCCTATGCTTAAAAAGATGGACCTATTTTTCCCTTTTTCAAGATAGATTTCAAGCCTATCCTGCGTTTAGTCTAGCTTGAGCATCCTGGGTGGAGAGATGAAGAAGGTCTTTCATAATCTGGAGTGCTTCTTCGCGTTGGAGATCATTTTGCCCATATTCTTCAATATTTTCGCTGTCAAATTCTTCTTTTTCTATTTCTTTTAGAAAATTTTGATAGTTTGTACTTGCTTGGATTCTATCCGTGGAATTGGAAAGAAGCGTTGGAAGGTAGGCGGAGTAAAGGTCTAGCTTTTCTTGTTTGTCATGTTTATAGAGGCGTTGGATTTTTCCTCTATGAAAGGGGTGTACATCGCTTAATGTATCCGTAAAATTTGGGGGAATTGTGTCGTTTTCAAGAGGAAAGGTGGAAAACGATTCTCCAACATCGAGTTTTGAAAGAATTCCAGGAACGGTGATGTCGACTTTTGTTCCGGTTAGTTGCGGGCTATTTCCCGATACTGTGTAGTATAGGCCTCTTGTAACTTTATATTCGCCTTGAGGGTTGACTTTGGCATTGGCACTAGGATCTAGGGTAAATGTTTGATAGCTACCTTTTCCAAAGGTCCGATCGTCTCCGATTAAAAGGGCGCGGCCATAGTCTTGAAGCGTTTGCGCTACAATTTCAGCTGCTGAGGCGCTTGCTCGATTGGTTAGAACGATTACTGGTCCATCCCAAACTTGATCGGTATCAACGTTGCGAAGATGTTGAACTGTACCATTATTATTTTTTATGGATACGACAACTCCTTTTTTGATAAAAAGTCCTGTCACAGCTACTGCTTGTGGAAGGACGCCCCCCGCATTATTTCTTAAATCTAAAATAACCCCTAGGAGGTGATGTTTTTTTTGAATTTTCTCGATTTCTGCTTTAATATCTTCTGAGGAAGAGTAGCTCGGATCTTGATAGAAAGAAAAAAGCTTGATATGAGCGATGACACCATTTCCAAAAGGCTCTTTTTTTGTTTCAAAACGGGTTTCTTTGAGTACAATTTCATCACGTAGGATATCGACATCAAATTTTTGGGTGGAAATTTCTTCTGTGTCTCCCAACTCTCTAAGGATGGTGAGCTTTACAGAGGTTCCTTGAGGACCGCGGATAAGTTGCACAGCTTCTAAGATGTCCATGCCGACGACAGGCTCGTCGTTAACTGCAATGATTCGATCACCAACTTTTAGTTTATTTCCGCTAAGCGCGGGGCTTCCGTCAAGAATTCGCACAAGGGTAAAGCCGTTGAGGTCGTCTCGCAGCAGCGCTCCTATTCCAAAAAGGCGCTGCTGTACTTGAATCATGAATTGACTTGCCTCGGATGGTGTAAAATAGGATGTATGGGCATCGAGCGCGGAAGTAAATGCTTTGAGGAAATAGGCAAGGGTATGATTTTTTTGCTCGGCAGCGGAGTTATCGCTTTGAAGCTTTTCGTGATGACGAGCACGATATTTTGCTAATCTGGCGAGAAATTGAGGTCTTGTTTCCTGATCAAGCGAGTCTGCAGCTTCAAGCTGGAGCGATCTTAGATGGATAAGGCGAATTTTTAGTTCTTCTTCAGCATTACACCATTTAAGGTCTTTAAACTCAGTAACAGAAATATTTGTTGGGAGAGGGGTGTTGTCGATTTCTTTTTCTAGACGTTCTCTTCTTTCTATTGCCCTAAGCATTAGGGAGTATATGGACTCAAACTCTTCAAAAGACTCTTTTTTGTAATCTGTAACAGTAATATTAAGAAAATTTTCTGAGGGAGTGTCCCATTTAACCACCTCATTTTCAAGGAAATAGGTTTTTGTAGGGTCCAGCTCTTTAATAAAGTTCTGTAGTGTGCGCTTTGCTATTTCTTGGTTAAATTCTTTATGAGATACATGAGATCGAAAAATTTCTTCTGTCTTTTTTTTTGTGGAGTGAGATGTAAGTTCTGGAGGGCTGCAATGAGCTTTTAAGGTAAGAGTTAGGAAAAAAAGAATAAAGAAAAAATTACGTAGGATCATTGCTTCCTCAATATATTAATTATCAATTAGTTACGAGTTATGGGCCTTAGTCAAATTCGTCTAAAAATTTGTATGTGACAGTGTTTTAATCGGTTATGTCTATTCTGCCCCACTATAGAGTAAAGGTTTTTAAATGAATAGTGGTCATATATCGCTAAATAAAAAATAATAGTTTGTTTTTCAAGTAAAAAAAACGTTAAATATATTGATTTTTTTGTTATTGTTTGTAATAATTAGTATTCTAACAAGAGAGAATTGTAATAAACGATAAAACTATGTGTTAGCGCTAATAAGACAGCTAATTTTAAAATAATTTAGGCTGATACGGGTTTTATAAGAATTAAAAGGAGGGAATTCCCATGTTAATGGAACATGAGAACGAACAATTTCCCCAATCTGCAGAGAGTGGAGAGGGATCTAATGTTCAACAAACATCAGAAAGACGTACAGTTTCGATAACAGAAGCTGCTCGTATTAATAACGTTACTCGTCAGGCTATCTATGTTGCTATTAAGCAAAAAAAGCTGCGGGCACAAAAAGATTCTACAAGGTGGACAATTCACCTAGAGGATTTAGAAGATTATAGACGGAAGAAATATTCGCGCTCAAAATCAACGTTTAATGGTGAATTATTATTTGATAATGATAAGGGCTATTACTCAGTCAATCAAGCAGCGAAGATACTAGATGTACCAGCGCAAAAAATTTATTATGCAACTAGAATTGGCCTTTTAAAAGCTACGCGAAGAGGCGCTGCTTGGGTGATTCATATTGATGAAATTAAGAATTATCAAAATTCAATATTAAATCATACAATTACATCAGCATCAATCGAAGCCATGTGAAGTCCCAAAACTATGTAGTTTTGGTTTTTTTTGTATATAAGGGAATAAAATTAATCGGGCAATAGCCTTTGATTAGCTGTCTCCCTTTAATATAAAAAATATCTTTATTCTTCCTCCAAAAGCCTATCACTATTCAGTGATAGGCTTTTTTAGTATCACAACTGTTTCTACGTGATAGGTTTGCGGAAACAGATCATAGAGTGTGCATTTTGTGAGTTCATAGCCTGATTCAAAGAGTTTGGTTAGATCTCGAGCAAGAGTTGGAGGATTGCAGGAAATATAAATAAGATAGGGTGTTATAGCACGAGCGAGGAGACTTAGCACTTCTTCGGAAAGACCAGTTCTCGAAGGATTTAACAGGAAGACTTCAGGCATAAAGCTCTTAATAGTAGGGCTAAGCGACTTTTCAACACTTGAATGTATAAACTTTATTTGAGGCTCGGCATTTTCTGCAGCATTTTTTTTAGCCATTTCTACAGCATAACTATCCGACTCGATTCCAATGACTTCTAGATTTTTTTTTGCTAGAAGTATGGATGTGATCCCAATTCCAGAGTAAAGATCAAGCACTCGGCTTCCAAGCAGCTCTATTTCTTCTGCGATATCATAATACATTTTTTCAGCTTGTTTCAGGTGGTTTTGAAGAAAACCAAAAGGGGAGTAGCTAAAGTTAAGATTGTTGATTTGCATCTGATGAGATGATGTGCCGTAGGATTCGGTTTCATTTTCGGAGCGAATATGGACTGAGGAGACAAGCTTATTTTCTCTTAAAAAATGTTCTATGACTTTTTTCCGATTGACGGGGGGGTATTTTGGGAAAGTTAATGCAAAGGAATAGGTTTTGTTTTGGTTACATAAAATTCGCATTGAGCCTTTAGGAATTCCTTGGCAGCTTAGCTTGGATGCAAAGAGCTCAATGAGCTTGAAAATAGTGGTGCCTTCATGTGGGAAAATATGGCAAGCCTGAATTTGAAGTAAAGAGGTGTTGTCTAGCTGAATAAAACCGGCTATAAAACCTTTTCCACTTTTTCTAAGGTTTACCGTGATATGTTTCCTATAGCCCCATTTTAATGAAGTCGGAATAATTGGTGGGAGATCGAGGCAAATAATAGATTTTAAAGCATCTTTTACAAACTGTTGCTTTGAAGTGAGTTGCGCTTGATAGTGTAGATGTTGTAATTGGCAACCTCCACAAGTTTCGTAATGAGGACATTTCGGAGATTCCCGATAGGGGCTTTTCTCATGTAAATGTAAAATTTTTCCAATGGAATAATTTTTTTTTCTTGAAGTAATGGCAACAGTAACTTCGTCTTCGGGGGCTGAAAAGGGGACAAATATGACAAGTTTATTACTTCGGAAAATACCGCTCCCCCCGAAGGCGATATTTTCAATTTTACCTTTTATCATTCGTTAATTATTTTAATATCTTTAATAAGTAGTTGGATACTGGATTTATTTAGAAACACATTAATATGGGGAGTAAAAGCAATTTGAAGTTTAAGGTTTTTTCTTGATAGCATGGGTCTTCGGCTAGCAAGTCCAAATCCAATTCCTTCAAGCATTCGCTCTCCTTGCTGCAAGTATAGCTTTAAATGGGATTTTCCTACAACTTTTGGTGGCCATGTTTGTACAACATCGCAGTAGAGTATGGGAGGAGGATTTTCTGTGCCATAAGGTTCAAGTAGGTTAAGAGATTCTAAAAAGTCAAATGTCAGTTCATCAAAGTTAGTGGCTCCATCTAGATGGAGCTTTGGGGTGATGTCTTCTTCTCCTAGTACATTGCTTGTGGCCTTTAAAAAATTTTTTTTAAATTCAGGAATATTTTCTTTTTTGATTGTAAGCCCTGCAGCAAAGTCATGGCCACCAAAATTAATGAGTAGATCTTTATTTGCATGTAATGTTGGAAGTAAGGGGAATTCAGGGATGGTACGGATAGACCCCTTTCCAATTCCTTGTTCGATAGCGATAATAATAGTTGGTCTATTATATTGCTTTGCAATGCGTGCTGAAATGATAGGAATAATGCCTGGATGCCATTTATCTGAATGAAGAATGATGGCTTTTTCTAGTAGAATTTCAGGATGCGTTTGAATATATTCTTGAATGTCCTCGGAATCAATCCGTTCGATTTTTTGCCTTTCAATATTATTTAGATCCAATTCTTGTGCAAGATTTTTGGCAGTGGATTCATCGCGTGCAAGGAGTAGTTGTATTCCTTTAATGGGGTCTGCAATACGTCCAAGACTGTTTACTCTAGGTGCAACTTTTGAAGCGATATCCGAGGTCGTGATTTTATTTGGGCTAAGACCGCATACTTCCAGAAGTTTAATGAGCCCTATCCGTTTGGATTTAGCAAATTGCTTGAGGCCGTATCTTACAAGGATTCGATTTTCTCCTTGGAGAGCCCCCATATCTGCGACAGTTCCTAACGCAACGAGATCAAGGAATCGTTTTAGATCAATGCTAGAGCTGCTAATCTCTCCATTTGAAACAAAATGATTTGTGAGTGCATGTGCGAGTTTGAATGCAACTCCAACGCCAGTTATTAATCGATTCGGATAGGTGCTATTATAGAGTTTAGGATTGAGCGTAGCGATGCAGTGAGGGATTTTGTCTGTGGGTTCATGATGATCAGTAATGATTACATCTACATTCTTTTTCACAACCTCTTCAATTTCTTTGGCAGCAGTGATTCCACAATCTACAGTGATAAGCAGGGTACAAGTATTTTTTAATGCAAATTCAAGCGCATCGATAATGATGCTTTGCTTAAGAGAGTTTCGATTAGGAACATAAAAAAACACATTTGCTCCAATTAATTCAAAAAATTCTACGAGGAGTGTAGTTCCGGTGATACCATCTACGTCATTGTCGCCGTAGATTAAAATATTTTCTTTTTTTTTCACGGCAGTAGCAATTCTTTTTACAGCTTTATCCATATCTAGGAATTGATTTGGATCAATAAGATTTGGAAGTTTTGCGTAAAGAAAATCGTAAATTTCTTCAAATTTTTTAAAACCGCGGGAGACTAAAATTTGAGCTGTAACAGGGTGAAGGTTAAATTCTTTGATGATCTCATTGCACCATGTAGGCTCAGATTTTTGAAAAACCCAAACGGGAGCATTTTTCAAAATGGGAACAGACAAAAGTAGGCCTTTGTTGTATCGATAATCCAAAAAACAATATGCAAATCAAAGCTCTTCTTAAAGAGCTGTCGGTTCAAATAGTATATCCGAAGGCATCAGCTTTAAATGCTACTATGCAACATAGCAGCTAAAAGTTTTGAATCGGGTTGGGTATTGTTAGTGCTTTTTCCGCATCTTTGAATGTTTGTGGATGACCAATTATCTTAATATTACACTCAGTTATGCAAATTTTACCTTTAAAAGCACTAAAAAAATTTATGCGTCTTTTGGGTTTTGCCACATCTTGCGATCATTGCATCGGAGGTGCATTTAGAGGGACAAAATCTTGGCAGGCGACCATGATATTTAGCTTTTTCTAAATGTTTTTGGTCACGGGCTTCTTCTCTTTTGATAACTCTTTTGTGTGGAAAAAATGAAGCATTGGTGCTGCAATAAAGAGTGAGGAAAAAGTACCAAACACAACTCCAATAATCATAACTATTGCAAGGCCGAAGATTGTTGCTCCGCCAAGGAAAACCAAGGCAAGAAGTACAACTAGGGTGGTGCTTGAAGTCATGATTGTGCGACTAAGTGTTACATTAAGAGCGTGATCGATGACTTCCTTAAAGGAATGTTTACGCATCATTTTCAGATCCTCACGAATGCGATCAAAAATAATGATCGTATCATTTAAGGAGTAACCGATAATTGTCATTAAAGCGACAATTGTATTTAGATCGATTTGAATAGGAACTTTAAGCGCATGTAGAATGGCTATGGTAGAAATGGTAAAGGCGACATCAATTGCAAGTCCGATTGTGGCGCTCATTGCGTACTTAAATTCAAATCTAATTGTAATATAAATCAAGATGCAGATAAGGGCGATACCAAGACCTAGCAAAGCATTGTTTTTCATGGAATCTGACATTTGTCCGCTGACACTTGTCCACTGCGTTTCAAGTTGAGCTAGTGACTGCGTAGTAGGTTCTATTCCAGCAGCATGAAGTGCTTGAACG
>DAOWHK010000004.1 GCA_030641465.1 Parachlamydiales bacterium
TGCAAGTAGCAAGACGGCATTGAATGATAATTTAGTGACATTTAATGGAAAATTTCAAGATCGCCTAACAGATGATGCAAAAGAGAAATATAGATTTCTGGAACTATTGAATGCAAACCACGCGTTTGTCAATGGAAAAGAGACACTGTCTAAAGATCTTGGAGCGCTAGAAGGAAGCGTTCGAGAATCAGCGGAAAAATTTCTACAACTAAGCGGACTCAGCATCCCGAAAGGAGGGTATATAGTTATTAGCCCTGCCTATGATACAGAAGAAAGAGCAAATGGGATAGTAATTCACGAACTTGGCGAAAGAAGTTCCGTAAATCTTGTAGATGTAAAAACGCAGCTTGAAAATGCAAAAAATCATCCAATTGCGACAAATGTGGATAGAGTTGGGAAAGATCTTTCTGTGCTCATTCAAAATTTTAGATCTTCGGCCCTTGGGATTGGCGATGAGGCAATGAAAAGTACTTTAGCCACACTTAATCTAAAAGTAAATGAGGTGTTAACAGGAAAAAACATTTCCCCAAGTGAGGCCTTAGCAACTTATCAAATGGCAACAGATGGACTTAACAAAGTCGTTATTGATCTTGGTAATGAAAAAGACAACATCAGACTTTTGCAGCTCCGCCCTCTTAGAAATTACCTTGTAGATTTAGAGCAGTATAATCAAACAAACGTGGCTCTTGATAAGAATAATGCAGAACTTGCAAAAGCCAGGAAAAATGTTGCAGAAGCCACCTGGTTTTTCAATAATAAAGAACTTTCCACAAATGCTTTAGAAAAACAGGACTCGGAAGAATATGGTCGTTGGTTTGCTCATGCAAAGCAAGAGTGGATGGCATTTCCTGCAAATCGAGGAACTGCATTTGAAGCCCCCGATCAACCACGAAATACTGTTTTAGAAAAAACATTTAAGAGTAAGGAACCATCTCCTAATTACTTTAGCTATATTTTCACAATTTTACCTGTACTCTTGATCGTTTTCTTACTTTACTTTGTCTTTTCTAGGCAAATGAAGGGGATGGGATCTGGAGCGATGAATTTTGGGAAATCTCCAGCAAAAATGCTCAATAAAAGTTTAATCAAAGTGACTTTCAAAGATGTAGCAGGGGTTGACGAAGCAAAAGAAGAACTAGAAGAAATTGTAGAATTTCTTAGAGATCCCTTGAAATATACATCCCTTGGCGCACGTATCCCTAAAGGAGTGCTTTGTGTGGGACCTCCAGGAACTGGTAAAACATTAATTGCAAAAGCTGTTGCAGGCGAGGCCGATCGTCCATTTTTCTCCATCTCAGGTTCTGATTTTGTGGAGATGTTTGTAGGTGTTGGCGCAAGCAGGATTCGCGACCTTTTTGAGCAAGCAAAGAAAAATGCGCCTTGTATCGTATTTATTGATGAGATTGATGCCGTCGGAAGACATCGCGGCGCTGGTATTGGTGGTGGCCATGATGAGCGGGAGCAGACCCTGAATCAGCTACTTGTAGAAATGGATGGGTTTGATACAAATGAAGGTGTCATATTAATTGCGGCAACAAATAGACCTGATGTACTCGATAAAGCCCTTTTAAGACCCGGACGGTTTGATCGTAGAATTATATTGGATCTTCCAGATATCAAAGGGCGATTAGAAATTTTAAAAGTGCATGCGCGCAAGATCAAAATGGATGATACAGTTGATCTTGAAGCGATCGCTCGCAATACTCCTGGCTGCTCAGGTGCTGATCTCATGAATGTTTTGAATGAATCAGCTTTGCTTGCAGCAAGACGGGGTAGAAGTGCTGTTGTTGCAATAGATGCTGTTGAGGCGTGTGATAAAGTGCGGTTTGGAAAAGAAAGACGTAGTATGGAACTTGGAGAAAAAGATAAACTTCATACAGCATACCACGAATCTGGACATGCAATTATAGGGCTTCTTGTAGAGCATTCTGATCCTGTGGAAAAAGTGACTATTGTTCCAAGGGGAATGTCTCTAGGAGCTACGCACTTTGTTCCAGAGAAAAATAAACTGAGCTACTGGAAAAAAGAGCTGCTTGATAGACTTGCTGTATTAATGGGTGGCCGCATAGCAGAAGAAATTTTTATTGGGGACGTCTCAAGTGGTGCTCAAATGGATATTACTCAGGCAACAAATCTTGCAAGAGCGATGGTTTGTGAGTGGGGAATGACGGATGCTTTAGGAGCTGTAGCGTATGATGATCGTCAAGAAGAAGGTCAGTATATGATGCCAGGTGCTAGCAGCAAATCCTATTCTGAGCAAACAGCCACAAGTATTGATAATGAAATGAGAACTCTTCTTGATGAGGCAAATAAAAGAGCTACAAAGATCCTGACTGATAATAAAGATAAAGTGCAGCTCATGACGGACATGCTTCTAGAATTTGAAATGCTCGATAAAGAAGATGCTATTGCTATTGCAAAGGGGACATGGGATATAGAAAAGAAAAAAGCGAAAGTGGATCTTGCTTTAAACTCTCATCGCAAAACACCTCCTCCACCCCCACAGCATCTAAAAAAACCATCTACTGATAATCCAGTAGGTCAAACGCCTCAGCAGGCATAGGACATTTCCTATGCCTAATTTGCACAACTCCATTGTCGAATTCAAAATTGCTATTCAAGCACTATATAATGAAAGGCTGGCAATTGATCCAAGTTTAGATAGACTTGAGCAGGCCATTATGGACGCAGAAAGTCGCCTAAAAATAGCAAAACCTCATATGGAAAAAGAGACGTATCAAGAGATTAATAAATCTCTAATGGAAACGCATATCTTTGCAGAAGAAGCTTATGGGAATTATAGCCCGTCGGTCCTCACTGCAATCGATGAGCTATTTGATCTTGTCGGAAATTTACGCTAAAAATCTAGGCCAGCTTGGAAGTGTAAAGTTCTCAAGCCCAAACAATGCGATTCTTCCTTGGAATTCAGGCATCGGATCTTCTTCTGGAAAAGTTAATAGAAAATTATTTGAAAGGTCAATTTCGTCCAGGTTGCAGTCGTCTGTAATTGTCCATGATGGGAAAGCAGTTAAATTATTCTCTGAAAGGTTTATTGTTCCTAGATAGTTATTAAAAGGGTAATTTTGAGGAAGGGAGTCGATATTATTACCAGTTAAGTCTACTTCTTGTACATTATTAAGCGATACAAGTCCTGATGGAATTTCACGTAGGTTACTATGAATGATTCCAAGATGCTGAAGGTTTGATAATCTTTGAATGCCTGGAGGAAGTGCAGAAAATAAGCCAGATATTACAAGCGCTTGTAGTTGTTCAAGATTAAAGAGGTGCTCAGGAATTGAAGAGAGGTTTTGTATAAATAACTCAAGAGATTGAATGTTTCTTAGCAATTGAATTTGCTGAGGAATTTGAGTCCGAATAGAATCATAGTAGGAAAAATGGTGCAGCTGATTAAGAAGCGCGATTTCGTCTGGAAGTTGCAGATCTTCTCCGAGTATAGACAAAGTCTGTAGCTCAGTAAATAGAGCAATTTCTCTAGGGATTTGCATATTGCGATGAAATCTTAGTCGAAGCTCTTGAACTTCGTTAGAATGATCACGAATCCATGGTCTAAAAAGTAGTGCTTTTTCATTGAGGGGTAAGTCTCTTACATCTTCACTATTTAAATATTCCGTAGCTTCTGGAATTTGATCCCAAAAGAGGAGTTTATCGTTAATAATTTGAGGTGTTAATACTTCGTTTTCAAGCGTAGTTTCAAGAGATGCTCTAGCAGATTCAATGCGGATATCGATCTCTTCGGGGCTAAGAGTTGTGCTCTCTGTAATAGATTCAGATTCCTGTCTGTGAATTATTTCCGTGCAAAGGGCAGAGATCATTGGAAAGCTTCCTGTGAGCAAAATGCAGCAAGAAAAACCGATGCTGCATACTGCTGTAAAATAGAGGCCTGCTGCAAAAAGACACGCTGCTGCAAGGATTTCGATTTTTTTATCGATGATCGGGTTGTATCCCTCAGCAACTAAATAGCTGTCTTGAACAGTACGTGGAAGTGAATTTTCGACAGACATAATTTCCCCTTTAGTTATTTGGAGAAAGTTTATGGAATATAAAGGATTTTTTGCAAGTTGAGATGTTGAAATTCAACCTATCGACAATTTCGTGCGATAGTAATCTGGCCTCGTGGTATCCATGAGAGCTCGGTATGATCAGTTGTATCCTGGAAACTGCAAAAGCCTTGGGCAGCAAAGAGTGAGCTGAGAAAGCTCTGTTAAGTAAGAAATAGGACTTGGAAAATTGGAAGCAAATGCATCTTCGAAATGGAGAGTTTCTAGTTCTTGTAAAAGGGTAAATTGCTCTGGAAAGGCTTCGCTACATCCGCGCATTGATAAGTATTTTAAAGAAGAGAAGTAGCCAATCTCTTTTGGAAGAGTTAGCTCTTGCCTTAATTCAATGTCTAAGCGATCAATCATGGACGCAGAAAGTCGACTAAAAATTTCAAAGCCTCACATGGAAAACGAGACGTATCAAGAGATAAAAAAATCTCTAACAGATTCGCATATCTTTGCAGAAGAAGCTTATGGAAATTATAGCCCGTCGGTCCTCACTGCAATCGATGAGCTGTTTGATCTGGTTGGAAATTTACAGTAAAAAATGACCAAGTTTAAGTTCTATTCAAAAACATATCCAGAAGATAGTTTCGACGCAAAACTGTAGGAAGTGTTCTGTAATTGATCAATACTATTCTTCATGATGAATCCAACTTGGAAATGCGAAGTTTTCCCGTCCGTATACAATGAATCCTCCTTGAAATTGAGGCATTGGATTTTCTGCTGGAAAAGTTATTGGATAATTATAGGAAAGGTCAATTTCTCGCAAACAGGTTTCTTGTGTGTTTGCCCATGCTGGAGGAGCACTTAAATTATTCCTTGAAAGATTTATCATTTGTAGACTGTTAGAAAAAGGGTAGTTTTGAGGAAGAGAGTCGATATAGTTTCCTGATAAGTCTAGTTCTCTTAAATTATTAAGAGATGCAAGACATGTTGGAATTTCACGGAGTGTACTATTAACTATTCCAAGATGGATAAGGTTGGTTAATCTTTGAATGCCTGGAGGAA
>DAOWHK010000048.1 GCA_030641465.1 Parachlamydiales bacterium
ATGCCCTCTTCAAGAATTTTGCTGCGCAAAAAAGCAAGGAATTGCAGAGAGTCTTCCTGTCAAAAAGAAGCCTGCAAAAGTCACTGAGCTGCATCACTTTACTCTTGTTGTATATTCTAGTGAGGGAGTTTTTTTGCAAAAAGGAAAAGGGGGGAAAGTGATGCAAGATCTTTGGGAGTTCCCCTTTGTAAAGGAAAAGGAATCCTTTGATGAGAAGCAATATCAGTCCCTTCCTAAAATAACGCATCATTTTACAAGATACCGGGCGCATCTTTACCCCTATTTGAGGAAAAGGAAAAAAGGCGAGCAGTTTGAAGGTTTTTTATGGAAAACATGGGAAGAAGTAAAAGAGCTTCCTTTTTCCTCTGGACATAGAAAACTTCTTAATCTATTGACTTCTTCCGAATCGGGCTTTATTTCTAAATTATGAAGTACATTTTAAAAGTGAATGGTATTACCTGCGCGTCTTGCGTAGCCTCAATCGAAGAGGGTCTTTCTAAAATAGAAGGCGTTAAAGAGGTTCTGGTAAATTTTTCCTCGCGTGAAGTGTCTATTGAAACTGACAGTGATGCTGTTTCAAAAAATACGTTGATCAATCATCTTGAGAGGATGGGATATCCATTAGAAAATGAAACAAAGCCTGATCGTAGCTTAGCTTTATTAAAATTCCGTTGTTATTTATCGCTACTTCTTTCAGCGCCTCTTGTTATCCCTATGATTGCCAAATTTTTTGGGTTTGATTTTAGTATAAATCCTTATTTAGAATGGACTTTAGCAACTGTTGTTCAATTTTTTGGTGGCTACCCATTCTATAAAAATTCATGGAGTTCAATCAAGGCAAGAGCTCTTAATATGGATGTGCTTGTTGCACTCGGGACAACGGCTGCATACCTTTTCAGTGTGTATAATCTACTATTTGAAGAAAATGCGTTTCTTTATTTTGAAACAAGTTCTGTGCTAATTAGCTTAATTTTACTTGGAAGAGTTTTTGAGAAAAAAGCTTATCAAAGTGCAGAAAAAGGAATGACAGCGCTTTTAAAGATGCAGGCAAAAGATGCTCGGGTAAAACGCTCGGGAAGTATCATAAATGTTCCTATTCAAGATGTTGTGATTAAGGACATAGTTGTTGTGCGTCCTGGAGAAAATCTCCCCGTTGACGGCGAGGTGATTGCAGGGCAGTCCCATGTCAATGAGTCGATGTTAACTGGTGAGAGCAAGCCTATTCGGAAGGAAATAGGAATGAAAGTCTCAGCTGGAACACTTAATGGACAGGGGATGCTGGAAATTCAGGTAACGGAAATTGGAGAAAAAACAAGTCTTGGCAAGATTATTCGCTTGGTAAAAGTTGCTCAAACATCAAAAGCTCCCGTGCAAAAACTTGTTGATAAAATTGCAGGAATTTTTATTCCCATAGTACTGATAATCAGCTTTGTCACATTTATTTTGTGGCTGATTTTTGGAAGTGATGTGAAAGAAAGTGTGATAAATGCTGTTTCCGTTCTTGTCATTGCCTGTCCTTGCGCTCTTGGACTTGCCACCCCAACTGTAATTATGGTGGCAACTTCCAAGGGAGCAAAAGGGGGAATACTGATTAAAAATGCAGAAAGCTTAGAGCGTGGAAATAAAGTGCAGGTGCTCCTGATTGATAAAACAGGCACAGTGACCGAAGGACGTCTTAGCATGGAAGAGGACGTGGGAGGAGTACTCGACATTGCGGCAGCTCTCGCAAAGCACTCAGAGCATCCTATTTCTAAAGCAATTGGGGAAAAAGCTAAAAATGTTAATGGGGTCGATAATTTTTTAGAGGTCCCTGGGAAGGGGGTGCAAGGAACAATTGATGGAAAAAAATATTTTTTAGGCTCACTTCCTTTTATTCAGACCGTAACTTCAAAGTCCGATCCCAATACCATTGAGCTACAAAAAGAAGAAAGAATCATTGCAGCTGTTAGCGATGAAGAAAAGTGCCTTGGATATATTGCACTAAGTGATCGAATAAAAGAAGGGTCCAAAGAAGCAATTGAAAGACTGCATTTACTAGGAAAAAAGATCTATTTACTAAGTGGCGACCGGCTAAAGGTTGTCGAAAAAGTTGCAAGCGAGCTTGGAATGGATGGATTCTTTGCAGAAGTTCTTCCCGAAGACAAAACGCAAAAGGTAGAGGAATTTAAGCAAAAAGGGCTAGTTGTCGGTATGGTAGGAGATGGGGTAAACGACGCGCCAGCGCTTGCGGCCTCTGACGTTGGTTTTGCTGTGCACTCTGGAACAGATGTTGCAATGGAAAGCGCCTCCATTGGACTTATGAAAAATCATTTGGGGGTGCTTGCAGATAGTTTAGTGCTTTTTAAGCAGACCTTTTGGAAAATTCGGGAGAATCTTTTTTTTGCATTTATTTACAATATCATCGGAATTCCCCTTGCTGCCTTTGGTTTTTTAAATCCAATGGTTGCGGGCGGGGCAATGGCCCTTAGCTCTATTTCCGTTGTGCTCAATGCTTTGCATCTTGCTAATAAAAAACTTCAATAATCTTCCAAGATTTGTTACAATTTCTAATTTAACCAGAGGACTTGCAACATGACTTCTAAAATTGATTTTTTTAAACGACTCTTTGATATCAAAATGCATCTTACTTATACGCTCCCAGTTCTTGTGCTGCTATCCTTTGTGATTGTGAAAATGAGTGCAAAACAAGCTGCGAATGAAAAGGGATTGCTGCAGGCTAAAACATCCTTTGATAAATGGGTAAATACTAAGGAGACAGACTCTTTTGTTCATTTATCCAAATTAATACAAAAGCAGAAGAGTTTTGCACCGGAGTTTGACCACTTAATTGTGCAGCAGTTACTCATATCTGATGAGGTAGACAAGGCGGAAGATTTTTATGGTAGAGTTTTTGAAAGAGCTAAGTCTTCTAATTCCTACTACTTAGACTTTGCTAAAACATCGATAAAAATCTGTGAAGGCAAGTACCAGATAGCACTAGAAGATGCACTTGATCTCAAGCAGAGACTTTCTAATGATGAGGCATTTTGGAAGCAAGATCGAGAGCTTGCAACCTATGGAGCAAACCTTTTTGCGTTTAATCTGCTCCGTATAGCATCCCTATATGGAGAGATTGGAGAAAAAGAGATGGAATTTTCTTCTTGGGATGCGCTCTCCCAATATACCTTCTGTGAAGGCGCTCGCCCTGAGCTTCAAGCGTTTAATGATCATACTGGAATAAACCAAGGGTCTTTTCAGGAATATCTCCAATTTAGAAAAGCGTTTTACCTCAGTAAATAACTTATTAACTCTCCTGCGTTTTAGTATGAAATTGTAATAAGCTTGATTGAGTTTATTACGACTAATTGCTTTTATGTTGACATTGTTTTGCGATACAAGTAAGTTAATTATAAGGATTGATTGTATACAGTCCAAAGCGTAATTAAAATAAATGAGGTGAAAAAATGGTTACAAGAAAAAAAGCAACTCAAGCAAGTATGAAAAAAACAAGAGGGGGAACTAGTCATGCTCTACAGAGGAAACTGGCTCCAGGGTTAGAGATTTCTGCTGGTAAAAGACCCATGGTCAGTATTCCTATAGGTCGTGACGTCGTTATGGAAATTAGTGTGACTGAAGGATCTATAGAGACTTTCAGCAAATAATTGTAGCACTTGCTTGCGAGATATAATCTATTAATAATGTCGGTGAATATTCTTCACCGACATTTTATAAAAGGAAAGATTAATCAGAGGTTTTCATTGCGCATTTATGAAGCCCGCTTCCACCTGCAAGTCCCAGCATAAAGAAAACAAGGGGAGGCACGAAAAAGGAAAGAATCACGCCGACCACTGCTAAAATGATCTGAGTAATTTTTTCTTGCTTAAAGGCAAATTGGAATGCAGTTTTTAGAAATTTCTCCACTTTTGCAGGAAGCCATATACCGAGCGCTCCGCCGATCCCAGCTAAGTAAATACTCCAAGCTGCCCCAAAAAAGACAAAGGAAAATAAACTTGCGAGGATGAAAAAGAGTAAAAAAGCAATTTCAAACCCGTATTTTTTTCCAAAATTTTCTAATTCTTGGACAGTCATCCCTTCTTTCTTGTCCGCCATATATCAGCCCTCGTTCTTTAATAGTACGCTGTGCCTAATAAATTAGGCGATCTACGTAAATAGTTTTAAAATTTAATGAAACAAAAAATAGGAGTAAACCTGTTTCATGCTTTCTTTTTATTAAATTAATTATTAATGGTTTTTTTTGCAATCAATAAGCTTGAAAGCTCTGATTATTCCGGAATTTCCATGTTTTACTTGCAGATAGCTCTTTGCACAAATTGGCAGGATCAAATATTCTGTTGGAACCTTTTTATTAGAGTGTGGGGCTCGTTTTCCTTTTGCTTCAAAAACATATCTCGTTTAAATCGCAATGCATGTTTATTAACGCCACACTTTTGATAGCGGCTTTATTTGCGACAATCCTTGGAGCGACCTTACTTCTAACAGTTGGTAGCCACGACTTTGAAGAAAAATTCTTGTCTTTCGAAGAAAATACGCAGATAGAAAAAAAAATCGTCGATTATTCTAAAATTGGTCTTGGCGCTACGTCTTTTTCTTCAAGAAAAATGTCTTTTCCCCTACCTGATTTGCAGTCGGAAATTAAATTCTTTGGAAAAAACACAAGATTTGATGTTTCAGAAGAGGATAACTTTTTTGTGCTTGGACTAAAAAACATGAAAGCCTTTCAAGTTGTACGTCCTGGAGAGAAAATTTACCTTGAGTATTTAGAAGGAACCTCTGATGCAAGCTGTCAGTGGAACTTTGTAGATGAGAAAACGCCTCTTTGGCTCCAGCTTCGGGAAACGGGGGATTCTGGGATTTTAGCAACGCTAAATATTGATTTAAAAGATGAGGAGTTAGAGGAGGCCTTTTCAGGTAGCCAAGAATTTGATTTATATGAGGCTGATGTATCTGAAATAGAATCTTTAAACTATCCGATAGATGAAAAGTATAGCATAGCAGCATCGATGCTGACTGCTGCTGCATGGTGGGGATCAGATCGTTTGTATGACACATATGGAGGAGCTCAGTATCAGCATTTGCAAGGCAAAGAGCGTTTAGGAGTAGGATCTGGAGTTATCTATGTAAAAAAAGGGGATAAGCTGCTCTTTAAAGATGGGAATTGGAAACCTTTACAGGAAGAAAATACGAAAGATTCTATCGTTGCTAAAGTTGAAATAGTGGCGCCTCATAAACTTGAGATCAGACTCTGGAATAAAGGGGGCCTTGATAACAAGCTCATTTGTTTATCAGAAGAGAAAATACCTCCATTAAATTTTCGAGCTGAGGAGATTTTTACTAAAATCAAAAAAAGAGCTGCAAATAGAGTGTATTGCCGCGCATTTAATAAATCCATTATCCTTAAAACTGGAGATTGGGTGCTTTGCACTTCTTATGGGGCTCGGGTTTTGAAGACTTTTTCTGAGCTCAATCAATATCTGGAAAATCGAGTGAATGGATCTCTATTTATTTTTGATGGAATAGAAAAGCAGGAGGGCCGGGAATTTTTTGTTGGAGCTCTTTTCGATGAAATGCGTACGCAAATGCAGCAAATCAAACTTCCTTTGCAAATAAAACAAGAATCTTTGAAATCTACAAAGAAAAAAAATAGAATTTCGTCTAGAATGCGCACATCAAATAATGAAAATGTCCCTTAGACTTTACAAATCAATTTTTTTACGGATTTAGAAGTAGATGAAGTATCTCCCAAACAATCTTATTTTATACATGGTCCTGCTCTTTGGTATAAGCTCTTCAATTATTGGAATGACAATTGAAGAAAAAATGGAAGGATATCAAAATTCCAGCGAGGAAGATTCCAAAGAGTTAGGAGATCTTCTTAGCAAAACAAACTCTCAGCTCATCATTTTAAGAAGTGATCTTAAAGAAAAATACAAGCATGTTTCCACTCTTTATCAGCAAGGCGCTCTGGAAGATGAATATAAAGAGATTCTTCATGAAATAAGTGGTATAAAAGAGGAAATAATCTTTCTTGAAGCAAATTTTCGTGACTTAGCAACAATCGATGCAAAAAAAGAAGAAGAAGGGTATGCAATCTGGGATCAGGAAGAGACAACGCTTTCTGCACTTGTCATGGAATATGGAGCAAGTGATTATTTATACATTGTTCCACCAGAAATGTTTTCTATGAAAGTGAGTATGCACTCTGGAATTCCGATTCCAAGAGAGTCCTGGGATAGCCTGCTTGAAATTATTTTGTCTCATAACGGAATCGGAATAAAGCAGATAAATTCGTTTACAAGGCAGCTTTTTATTCTAAAGCAAGATTTGATTGCTGTGAAAATGATTACAAGCAAAATAGAAGACCTTCGCCTTTTGCAAGCGAATGCGCGAGTAGCATTTATTTTTTCCCCGCCACCTGAAAGAAACAAAGGGGTTACTCAATTTTTTGAAAGATTTCGCGATCCAAAAACGACATTTGTCTATCAGGTGGGATATAAAATTGCTCTTATTTCTTCTAAAGAAGAAGTGGAAAAGCTGATCACTCTTTATCAGACAGTTTGGCAACAAGAAAATGAAAAAATCACCAAAGTATTCACTCTTTCAAAGCTTACAACAAGTGAAATGGAATCGATCCTGAATTCTTTTTTTAGTTCCTCCTCAAAAAGAGGGCGCCACGCACTAATGCAAGGTGAAGGAGACGATTTAACAATACTTCCCCTAGCAAAGGAAGGGTCTATTGTCGTTGTCGGTCTTAAAGAGATGGTGGATAAAGTGGAGCAGGTTATTCAAGATACTGAAGAGCAAATAGAAGACCCTTCTGAAATGACAGTTTTTTGGTACACCTGTCGTCATAGTGACCCTCTTGAAATTGCAGAAGTTATGGAAAAGGTTTATGCCTCATTGATTTATTCAGAAATTGAAGCGGAAGAGCATGGGCGTACTCATCCACATCCTCTGCATAAAAAACCTGGGATTCCTGAAAGTACAAGCCCAACAAATCCTCCTTCCTATGGACCACCTCCCTATAGCCCTGTAGTCTATCCACCTGTTGCCATGCCAACGACTGCAGAAAATCAAAAAGAAAGATCTTACACCACAAATTTTATTCCCTACCCTAAAACTGGGGCCATCATGATGGTTGTTCGAAGAGACACACTGGAAAGAATAAAAGAACTTCTTATCAAGCTCGATATTCCTAAAAAAATGGTGCAGATTGAAGTGCTTCTTTTTGAAAAGAAAATCGATAATCAAAATAATTTTGGCCTGAATTTATTAAAACTTGGAAGTGCTGCAAAAGATATCCATGAAACAGGCCTCTCCTATGACAGTTTTTTGGGAGCTCCAAATAAAGGCATTTTAGAATTTTTTATTAGCCGCAAGAAATCAAGCAGCTTTCCGGCCTATGATTTGGCCTATAATTTTTTGATGTCGCAGCAAGACGTTCGAATTAACGCCTCTCCATCGATTACCACTTTGAATCAAACGCCTGCACAAATTTCCATAGTGGAAGAAATTTCTATCAATAATGGGGCGGCGCCAATTGATAATAATGCGAATATCACCTTTGAAAAATCGTTCTCCCGTCAAGAATATGGAACAACAATTGTTATCACGCCAACGATTCATGAGCCAGAAATAGGGGATCCAAATCAGCAGCGCTATGTCACCTTAGAGACAAATGTGGAATTTGACACGATTACAAGTGATGTAAATGATCGCCCTAAGGTGAATAAACGCCATTTAGAAAATCAAGTACGAGTCATGGATGAAGAAACAGTAATTCTTGGAGGCATTAGGCGTAAATCTTCAGAAGATGTTTCAGAAAAAATTCCTTTTTTAGGAGAACTTCCAGGTATTGGGAAATTTTTTGGCACCTCAAAAATGACAGACCAACTAACAGAAATGTTTATTTTTATCACTCCTCGCATTATTGCAAACCCAGAAGAAGATTTGATCCGCATTAGAAATGAAGCCCTAAAGAAAAGACCAGGGGACCTTCCCGAATTTTTAGAGCAAATTGAAGCTGCAAAGAAAAGGCATAAGAAAAAAATCTTTGCAAATAGCTTTAGACTATTATTTGGAAATGTCGATGACTAGTAGTGGAAAAAAGACTTTGGTAAAAGACAAGCAAGCAGATCTTCTTGCTAATAGATTTGGCATGCCCACTGTCTACGATCTTTCCGAGTATCCTTTTGTCAAAGAAAAAATCAAAAAACTTCCCTATGCATTTGTGAAAAGTAAACAAGTTTTGCCACTTGATGAAATTGATGGAAAACTTCTTATAGCTCTTGCAAACCCCCTCGATCTTGAAGTATTACAAGAAATTAGATGTCTTGCACGCCAAGAAATTGAGGAAGTTTTTTGTCCAAAGAGTATGCTCGAAGAGGCAATTGAAAAATGTTATCATCAAGGGGAAGAGGAAACTTCACAGTACATTGCAGATTTAAATAAAGACTCCGAGCACCTAGGAGAGGAGCAATCAGAGCAAGAATACGACTTGCTCAGTCAAAAATCTCCCTCACCAGTCATTCGAATGCTCAATATGATTCTTATTGAAGCCATTCAACAAGGGGCTTCAGACATTCATTTTGAGCCGATAGAAACTGGAATGAGCGTAAGATACCGCATTGATGGAGTTCTCCAATTTCGACATTCCCCCCCGAGAGAATTTCAGCAAGAAATCATCACCCGCATTAAAGTGCTTGCAAAACTCGATATTGCAGAGCACCGCCTTCCTCAAGATGGAAGGATTAAATTGAACATGACAGGTAGACAAATTGATTTTCGAGCAAGCACTGTCCCTATTGTATATGGAGAAAGAATCGTTCTTAGAATTCTCGATATGAATAACGTTGTATTAGGGCTTGATAAAATCGGAATGGAGAAGAAGCTTTTAAAAAAATTTAAAAAAAATATTTCAGAAAATCAAGGAATCGTTTTGGTTACAGGGCCGACAGGTAGCGGTAAAACCACAACTCTCTACAGTGCGATTTCTGAAATTAATGCGTCAGAAATAAATATTATGACAGTGGAAGACCCGATCGAATATAAACTGAATGGGATCGCTCAAATTGGAGTTAATCCAAAGATTAACCTGACCTTTGCAAAAGGTCTTCGGCATATTTTAAGGCAAGATCCCGATGTCGTACTTATTGGGGAGATAAGAGACAAGGAGACAGCGGAAATTGCTATTCAGGCCTCCTTGACTGGGCACTTAGTTCTAAGTACACTTCATACAAATGACGCCCCATCTGCATTAACAAGACTTGTGGATATGGGGATTGAGCCCTACCTCCTTTCCTCCTCAGTGCTAGCAATCCTTGCGCAAAGACTTATTCGTTGTATTTGTGAGCATTGTAAATCCGCATATATTCCTGAAGAAGAAGAAATAAGAGAGCTAGGACTTTCTTTTGACCCCGCGGATAAAAAGGTTTTTTATAAAGGTCTTGGGTGTGAATTTTGTCATGACTCAGGATATAAAGGGCGGCTTGGTATTTATGAACTTATGCCTGTTTGCTCTAAGATCAAAAAACAGATACTCGAGAGTGCCGACGCTACCGCGCTTCAAAAGGTTGCAATTAATGCAGGAATGAAAGGACTTCGGATAGAAGGCGCAAGACTCGTTCTTGCTGGAATTTCGACAAGCTCAGAAGTTCTTAGAGTGACTCGTCAAATAGAGTTGGAGTAGAAAATGGCTCTTTATCGTTATCACGCGTTTACAGAAAAAGGAAAAAAAGATTTTGGTGTCATTAACGCTGATACAATAGATCTTGCAAAAGAGCGGCTTAGGCAAGAAAAAATCTTGGTCACTAAAATTTTTGAGTTTACATCCAATAAAAAAATCGCGTTTTCCAAGGCACAGCTACTTCTTTTTACAAGAGATCTCTCATTACTTCTTCATGCTAGCATCCCTCTTTATGAAAGTTTGCAGGCGATGGAAGAAAAATATCGAAAGAGTAAGTATCACCCTCTTTTTTTAGAAATTTGTGACCATGTAAAACGGGGAAGCGCTTTGTCAGATGCAATGGGAGCTCACCCAAAATCCTTTGATCAAGTCTATATTTCTATGGTGAAAGCTGGAGAAGAAACGGGCTCTTTAGCGGGTGTTTTTGATGAGCTTTGTAAATTGATTGCGAAGCAAGAGACGCTCAAAAAAAAAGTGCAATCTGCTATGACCTATCCCATCTTTTTAGCCTCTTTTTGTGTCGTGATTATTATTGCTCTATTTTATTACTTAAT
>DAOWHK010000113.1 GCA_030641465.1 Parachlamydiales bacterium
AATAAGTACCTAGATACTAAACAAGAAGATTACATTGATCGAGCTCTGCAAACCTATCGCAGCCATCATAACTTTGATTGAGGAAGCAAGTGAGTAAAGAAAAACAACCAAAAGAGCGTTCAGCTAAAATCGCTTCCAAACAAAAGAAGCTCTATTTAGCTATGATGTTTGCAGTGATCGTAACAATTTGTGGCTTTGTCTTTATTACAACCCCAGAAGAGAAGCAACTTATTAAGGAGATAAACCCTCCAAATACATTTGAAGTTGTCTCAAGCAATGTAAACGCGGAAAATATCCGTCTATCACACTTAGAAAATTTTAGCGACGTCTTCGGAGATAGATTACAATCTCTAGAGAAATCAGTATTAGATCTCAAAGAAGAAAAGCATCTTCTTAATCAAGAAAAACACACTCTTCTTCAAGAGACACAAAAACTTAATGGACAACTTGATTTCATGGAAAAGAAACATGAGATTGAATTGACATCACTTGCAACCTCCATACAACCCACAACCATAACACCTACAGCACTTGGGAGTTCACGATTTACCTCATGGGAAGCAGAAGAACAATCAGAAGATCGCAGTGTACTGTTTGAAATCCCAGCTGGAACAGTAGTAAAAGCCATTCTCGTATCGGGAGCTGACTGCAGCGTTGCAGTACAAAAACCTACAGGGCCAAACATGGTTTTACTAAGGCCCTTAGATAATGGGAAGTTGCCAAAAAACGTAAGCGTTCCTCTTAAAGGAAGTGTAATTATCGGCAATGCCATCGGCGATATAGCTAGCGAAAGAGTCTATATCCGATCTGAAAGAATGACGCTTGTTCAAAAAAATGGAGATTTTGTAGAAACGGAGATCAGTGCATATGTTTCCGGAGAAGATGGTAGAGAAGGAATGAGGGGAGTTGTCGTTGATCGTTCAGGATCTATTATTACACGCGCTGCCTTTGCCTCATTTCTCCAAGGAATTGGTCAAGGTCTTGAAGGATACCTAAATAATCAGACCTTATCAAAACTTGCAAGAACCAGTTCTGATCAATCGATTCTGAACCTAGATATGGCTCGAACAAGTACCCTCCAAGGAGGGAATACCGCCTTGAATAAACTCTCTGAATATTACATCAAACGTGCTGAGCAATTGCAACCAGCAATTCAAGTAGCTGCCGGACGAATCGTTGATATCATCTTTACCAAAACAATTAAAGTTGGAGAAAAAGACCTTAAGAAGAAATTAGCTCATGAAAGAGACATGCAAAAGAAGGTTTCATGAAAAAATATCTATTGGTGATAGCTATCCTTTTTTTTCAAGTATCTGGATATTGCTTTGATAAATTACCCAGTCAATATCAAGTGACCTATGGTAGCAAAGAAGCACCTATTCACATCACAGAATATTTTTCCTTTAACTGCCTAAAGTGCATTAAATTTATGCACAATGAATTTGCTACAATTCAGAAAAAATACATCGATACACAAAGCGTCTATTGGTCGTTTCATCCGGATCCTGCAGATATGCTTACACTCCAAGCGCTTATCTGCTTAGATCACCTTACCGATACACAAAAAAAAGTGTTTTTTGAAGTCATCATTTCACAAATAGATAAAGCCAGAGATCAAGGAGAAAGAATCCTTAATAGAACACTGAACAGCTTAGGAGTTGATTCATTACCCCTAGAAGATGACACCTATATTGAAAAAAGCCAGGCCTTTGAAGCTGTCTATCAGTATTTGAAACAGAGTGATATAGTCGATGCTGTCCCTACTATTGAAGTCAATAATAGGGTTTATGCGAATTTTCCAACGTTAAAATTTATCGAAAAGAAAATTCAAGAACAACTCTCATCTACACAAGGAAAACAATGATGAAACCAAACAATCTATGTAAATTCTTTTGCTTTTTTGCACTTATAGGAGCGCCTATACTCTCATTTTGCGATCATTCTGAGAAGATTGAACAAGAAGAGCCAAACAATATCATCGAGCTCTACAGGAAATCTATTATTCATTTTGGGGAGAATACCGCTCCTTTCGAAGTAAATCATTACTACAGTTTTGATTCAAAGCAATTTCGAGATTTTATGGAAGAAGTCTTCCCGCAAATCAAAGAAAAATATATTGAAACAGGCCTTATAAAATGGACCTTTTACCCTCTGCCTTTTGATCGATTTACAGCTCTTTGTATGGAAGCTTTAGAAAATCTAGAGCAAGACAAGCGGAAGCAATTTTTTGAGGCTATAACGGCGGAAATGTATGAAGATTCTTCATTTTTTGCGAGTCGCATCATTCACTCCGTCATAAAAGATATTGATCCTGAGTTTGATGTTTTGCAGCATAACTCTTTAGAGGTAGAAAAATTAATCTATCGGCAACGCCCGACAAGCTCTCAACACAGATGCCCTCAAATCAGAGTTATGTACAAAGCATATATAGAAGACTGGTCTTTTGAAACATTAGACAGCCGCTTTGAAGACATATTTGCGCCTGATTTAGATGCCATTAGTCGATTATTTCAGGAGCAGCTCTTTTTTAAGGAAAAATTCCCAAAAAATCTCTTCTTGAAAAAGCGAACAAAGGAATAAAAAAATGCATTATCTAGGACTTTTTCTAACACTTTCCCTTTTATCATCTTGCGGAACCTATAATAGCAGCTTTCAATGCTCTCCTGGAAAAGGACTTGGTTGCGCATCTGTTGGAGAAGTCCTAGATTTAATCGTAGAAAAGGAAAAAGGGGCGGATCTTTTAGCCAAAAATAAAGAATCAGCCCTTTTACTAAAACAAAGAGAACAAGGGAGTCCGTCTCCACAAAAAACAGAAAACGAGCCTCATTCAAAGCCATTAATTCTAATACAAACCGAAGAGGGTGCATTCATCCTCGCTGAAGAAAAGGAGTAAAGGATATGGCATTTGGTTCTGTTGGGCAAAGAATAGCTAGTTTTTTTAACGAAACAACTTCTTTAGATGAACTATCAACTGGCAGCCAAAGCAAAGCAGATATTCTTGAGCTAGATCACTTATCAGATCTTCTGCCCTATAGAATATATGATCTCGATCGAAAAATTTATGAAAACAAAACCTCTTTCGGATTTTTTCTAGAACTGCCACCAACTCTTGGGATGGGAAGTGATGCTCAACAAGAAATCAGCGCATTAATTAATGAAATAGGGGAGGAAGGAGCCTCCATACAATGTCTCATGTGGGCAGACCCTAGAATAGAACCTTTTCTTGAGAATTGGGCAAAACCGAGACAAAACAAAGGTGGAATTTTTGAAAAAATTGCAAAAAAAAAGCAAGATTTTTTTGCCCAGCAATCAGAAACTGGTGATGTTCCTCCACGTATCTTTCGATTTTTCTTTTCCTATAGCGTTCCAAAATCCTCAAGTAAAAACCAAGCCTATGTCTTAGATCAGCTCAGTGAAAAAAGAGCAAAAACAATTGCCACCTTCTCAAGATTTACACCCGTATTTGAACCCGACCCTAATGATTTTTTAGAAATATTATCGGGAATGCTGAATTTTGATAAAGGAATCGCAGTTGAGAAAAGACGCGAATGGAATCGAGACACATTTCTTTCTAATCAAATCTGCATTCCTGGAGGATCAATTGAAGTCTTTCCAGATAAATTGATTTGTGGAAAGCAAGAAGACATTCAATTTAAAGCATATGAAGCAATAGACTTTCCAGACCATTGGTCCATGCATTCCATGCATGAGCTTCTTGGAGATTACTTAAATAGTTCCTATAGAATTCCCTTCCCCTTTTTCATCCATTATGGAATGTACTTTCCAAATCAAGGAAAAACGGAAACTAAGTTTAAATCCAAAGCTAAAATCTTAGAACATCAATTCAAATTTCCATCCCTTGTAAAAATGTTCCAAGAAATGCCGCGAGAAAGAGAAGAGCATCTTTTCACATCCAAGCAATTGTTAGAGGGCGAGAAGTTTGTAGAAACGAGGCTGCACGTTGGACTTTGGGGAGAAAAGACCCAGTTTCTAAAAGCAGAATCTATCTTACTCTCTCTTTATCAAAAGTATGGCTTTAAACTTAAAGAATGCCACTTTCATCACCTCCATGATTTACTATTTGCTCTTCCCATGACTTGGGGCGAATCCGTGCCCTGTATGAAAGACTATAAACGCCGCAAACTCATGCGTACAACGCTCACCCAAGAAACAGGAAATTTCATTCCATTTGTAGGGGAGTGGTGGGGCAATTCCAGTACAGGCATGCTATTGACAGGACGTAGAGGACAAATAGCTACTTGGGATCCATTCGCTGCAGAAGGAAATTTGAATGCTGTAGTCATCGGCCCATCAGGTTCTGGGAAATCTGTATTCATGCAAGAGATGATCATGAATGAACTTGGACAAGGAGGACGAGTTTTTGTTTTAGACCTTGGACGAAGTTTTGAAAAACTTTGCAATTTACTTGATGGACAATACTTATTCTTCACAGAAAGCAGCAAACTCAATCTAAACCCCTTTAATCTCATCAAATCAGAAGGGGATATTGAAAACATCAATTTAGCTCTAGAAATGACCTCATCAATAATAGCCACCATGGCAATGCCATCGCAAAAAATTGATAAAGAGCGCGCAGACATATTAAGCTCCCTCGTAAAACTTGCCTGGGAAAAACATGGAAAAAACGCCTCTGTAGACAATATTATCGAGCTCATAGATGAAACATCCTATAAATCTGAGCTCATGAGAGGCGCTACCGAAAGTTTAAAAGAAGGACTGAAAAAATTTAGCAAAGATGGCGCCTATAAAGACTACTTTTATGGAACATCACAAATCAACTTCAATAGTGATCTAGTGGTAATTGAAACAGAAGAGCTCAAAAATATGGCCGACTTGCAAGCGGTCATTCTCCAAATTTTTGCATTAACTATCTCCAATGAAGTATTTATGGGAGATCGGGAAAAACGGTGTTTAATTTGTATCGATGAAGCTTGGGATCTTCTTAAAAGCCCGCAGATGGAAGGCTTTATCGAATCTATGGCAAGAAGGCTTCGTAAATACAACGGCTCACTCGTCGTTGGAACACAAGGCTTGAAAGATTTTGAAAGATCTCATGGAGCACGCGCCGCATTTCAAAACTCCAACTGGCTTGTGATGCTTGGAAAAGATAATGACTCCATTAATATCTTAAAAAATGAAAATCTCATTCCCATGGATGATCAAAAAGAAAAATCACTCAACTCCCTAAGAAAAGAAGATGGAAAATATTCTGAAGCTTTTATTTATCATAAAGGCTCTGGGTTTCACACCTTAAATCAACTCAAACTCGATCCATTTTCCGCAATGCTATACTCAACAAGCGCTCAAGATTTTCAAGCGATTCAAGAGTTAAAAATTTGCGGTATTGAAGTTGAAGAAGCCGTGGACTGGATGATTATTCATAAAGAAGAATTTAGACAGCTTCTAAAAAATGGACACCGCATAAAAGAGGCCGTTCAAAAACTATTCTACCGTAATGCGCGAGCTATAGCCGAAGGAAAGTATGAAGCACCAACACATCATTAAACTGATCACCATCCTATTAGGATTGTATCAACAAACCTCCCTAAATGCTAAAAATTTCCCATCTCAAGGGCATGAGTTTCCTATTCTAGAAGAGAACTTTTCCAATCTATTTCAAAAAAAATTAGGAAATATTCCAGAGAGGCAATTGCAATACTCTAAAGAACTTCAAAAAAACATCATTAAAAACAGTAAAAATTTATCTCCCATCCCTTTCTTACAAGATGTTCAAGAATATCATAAGCGAAGCCTAGACCCATCTATTACAACAAAAGAAGACTATACTGACGCAAATGGAAACATAGTCGTTGCCAAAGGCACCGTAATAAACCCCTTAGATACGATCACATTAAACACCGGTCTGCTATTTTTTGATGGAAGCTCTCAAAAACATATTGCATGGGCAAAAAGACAAGTAGGGGATAACAAATGGATTCTTACGAATGGAAATCCTCTAGACCTAGAAGAAATCGAAGAAAGAGAAGTGTTTTTTGATCAAAGGGGCATCTATACCCAAAAATTCCACATCCATAAAATTCCTTGTAAAATCACCCAAGAATCTAACTATCTTCTCATCGAAGAAATGCCAGCAGAGGATAGTAACTCATGAAGACACACCTCACATTGCTCTTTCTTACTCTTTACACGTGTGTTACTTCTCTGCATGGAAACCACCAAGAAGCTGTCGACTTTGTAGAAAGTCTATTATTTGATAATCCCTCTACATCTTCTCAAGAAGACGAATCGCTTTTTCTACAAAAATGCCAAAGAGCTCCTCAATTCCAAGAAGAAGAGCCTGTCGAGCATCCACAGATACTGCTGTTTATTTCTTCATCAGTTCCTGTGCAATCCTGGCAAACTTTTTCCCCTGATCTAGAAACATTAGGAGGACGTTTCGTCTTACAAGGCATGCCGAGCAATTCCTTCCAAGAACTTGTAAAACTTGTTAAAACCCTAAAACAAGCAGGGGTATATGCTCCAATATCCATTGATCCAGATGCTTACAAACGCTATCAAATAAAATCTGTTCCGACCTTAATTTTAGATACTGGCTCTACCTTTGATCAAGCAATTGGTAATGTGCCCATTCCTACCTCACTTCGATTATTTATAGACTCTGGTGAAACAAGCGTAATATCCACTGAGTACATAGAAAAATTATCCTCCATTGCATCCTTCAATAGAGTTAAAGAATGAGAATCTCCATGCACGCCTTCTATTTTCTACTTCTCTTATGCATCTTCCCATTTTTTGCCGTAGGACAAGAAGGAAAATTCATCAATCCAATCACCGACATTTGCTGGGATTGTATCTATCCAATTCATATTGCAGGAGCAAACGTTACTCCTAGTTACAAAGATTTTACCCATTACAATAAGACTCTATGCCACTGCCCCAAAGGACTCATCGGTGTTCCTATTTCTTTTTGGGAACCAACGCGATTAATCGACGTTACTAGAACTCCCTATAAACTCATTGGTTTTGGAGGAGTATCTCTTGCAAAAGGAGATATTAAAAAACGGGGAACAGCCTCACAAGAGAGCGGACAATCTAGCTTTTATCACGTGCACTACTACATGTATCCAGTGTTTCAAATGCTCGATCTTGCAAAAGACTTTGTCTGCACAGAATCTTTTCCCTTAGATATTGGATATATGTCGGAATTTGATCCCTTTTGGGGAGACGATAAATGGTCCTCTATTCTTAATCCCGAAGCTCTTCTTTTTGCAAACCCTATCTCTCAAGTAGCCTGTATTGCTGATTGTATGGCGACAAATTTTACAAAACCCATTGATAAATTATTCTGGTGCGCAGGATGTCAAGGATCACTCTACCCATTGGTCGGTCATGTCACACATCATGTCGGAGGCATTCAAGCAAGCTCCCTTCTTGTTCATCGACTACTTGCGAAATTGCATTCGCTCAGTATGCTTTGGGGGTATGAAAAAGATAATTTTTGTAATAAAAAACCCTTTCACCGCATTAAAAAGAGCCTGTATAAAACACAACTCATCTATCCCGTATCACAAACCAAAGGGCCCTGTAATTCCCTTGGAAAATCTGATCTTATCTGGGGATCTGGGAAATCTTTTCCTTACAAAGGAGAAGAATTTATTTATCTTATTTGGACAAAAAAACATTGCTGCTTAGATCCTGCAAAAATTGCAATCCACGGTTTTTCTGGAGGAGTGTTATGATAAGACAACACATAACCTGGCCGCTCTATTTTTTTAGCCTTGCGACTATTTTTCCTCTAAATGCTTTTGACTCCAAAAAAGCTCTTAAACCCTTAATGAAAGAGTCAAATTCTGCCGCCAAGTCTCTTGCGAAAAAAGAGCGCTTAACCCTTTTAAGATCATTAAAAAAAGCAAATTCAAGCATCCATACAGCCTTTTCTGAGGACGATCTCTTGCCAAGCAAAGACAAAGGCTTGGTTGATAGTTTTACCCCACCTGAAGAAACCCCTTTTTCACACATCGAACAGGAGTTTGAGGAATTCCTTTCTTCAAACCAAAAGCGAGAACAATTTGAAGAAGCAGAAGCAATTTTTACAACTTCCAATCTAGCAATAAGTGATCCATCAAAACAACTAAGTATAGTTCAAGAAGAAAACCTTCTTATTCCAGAGGAAGAAACATTAGCGATTTGCCAAGAAGGAAGTCGCTATGAAGTCGTGATCAAACAACAATTATCTGTCGTGATTACTCCTGAAATTATACAAAGTATCGCCAAATGTGGGGGACACGAAAATACGTTCCTCCTCGAGCAAAAAGACGAGGTAAAACAAGTTGAGGATCACTGGAAAAAATTACTCTTCCGAGACAAAACCCTGCAAAATCACCACATTGCCCACAAAAAACAAGGTAAATTCCATAAAATTGTCGTCACATGGAATCACCATGACAATGTGAAATGCGACAATTATCACATTGAAGAAAAAATCTTAAAAAAAAGACAAGAAAAAGACTTTTGGCATGCCGACCGGCCAAACGTTCTTTCCCATACACAGTCTCATCCAAATTGCCGTTTACTCTTTGAACAAACAATAGAAGGCCCACAAACAAGAATCATTCAAGATGTTCCCATCTATAGAGATAAGTGGGGAAGAAACTTATTATTCTCCTGTGATAACAGCCAAAATAATAAATGCCAGCATTTACGAGACCAAGGAGGAGTTCTCATAAAAAAACAATGCCTCCAAAAAAATTCTCTTGAAGAATGTGACTTATGGGAAAAAACATATGATATCGGAAGACAAGCAGAGCAGCTAAAAACAAACGTCACATTTGCAGAAGATAGTCTCTGGGGCCTCAATGAACTAGATTCCTCCTATGAGCAAAATAAAGATTTTGGAGAAGTTGTAACGAGATTATCCATTATCTCAGATCTCAACAATGAACTTCCCATGCAAGATTTTGATCCAAACACCGCCACAGTTTTTTCTGGAACAGCATCCAAATGTCAGCGTAGTTTTGCAAAAGAGCTCTATGACTGCTGCAGAAAATTAGAAGGTTTAGCAATTGATACGCATTTAGCCTGTTGCACTGAAGAAGAAAAAGATTTAGCGAGCAAAAGAAACGATGGCAAATGCCACTATATCGGATCGAAAGATACGAAACTTGGCCTTGAAACAGAGCAAGTCTTCTGTTGTTTCCCAACAAAACTCTCTCGACTCCTTCAAGAAGAAGGAAGAAAGCAATTAAACATCAAATGGGGGACTGCAGAATGTCCTAAGTGCCAAGGATTATCATTAAAAGAGCTGCAACTGCTTGATTTTTCAAAAATGGATCTATCCGAGGTCGTTGATGATATGTCTGGAAAAATCAGCAAACAAGATCTTCTCCATAAAATAAAAAGCCTCACTAATACTTTTCAAACATCAACAAGCGAATTTCATACAAAACAAGTAACCGATCAAGCTGTAAGAGAAACCGAATCAATACAGCAGCAAGGAGGGCCATTATGAAACACCTAAAGCTTTGGTACTTATTGCAGTTTGTATTCTCCTTCTCCCTGATCGCAGAAAGTTCATGGTATGATCAGAAGCTTGAAGGATGGTATTATTTTGAAGATCCTCTTGAAAAGTCCAAAGAAAAACAGCCAACGACCTTAGAAGAAGCAAGTGAAATCTTAGAATCTGAAAAAAACCAATTACACCAACACCTAGCGCTTGCACTCTTAGTTCCCTCCACTGAAAATGTAGCAAATTACATGAAAGAGCAAAGCAAATGGATCAATCAAAGTGTAGCATTTGCTGCAGCTTGGAAAACAGTCCTATTAGAAAACCCCAAACTCGGAGATTTTTTAGAAACACCCACAACAAGCCATGGAATATTAGCAAAACGCAGTCATGATACGAATCAGCGAAAATCTCGCCTAAAACAGCTATCAAAAAACCACTTCTTACTTTTTTTATTTCAAGGAAAAGACTATTTATCTAAAAAATCTGCCGAGACAATCCAGCTATTTGCTGAACTAAATCAATGGAATATCAAAGCCGTCTCACTAGACAATCATGGGTTAGAAGAATTCCCTGATGCAGAAATCGACAAGGGTATTAGTAAGCTCATAGATGTACAAGCCACACCCTCTTTTTTCATCGTCAATCCTTATAACAATCAAGTTGTTCCAGTCGGAGCCGGTCTACTTTCTGTAAAACAACTCGAAGAAAATATCGAATATCAATTTTTCAACAATCAGGAGCGGTCCTATGAACCATAGAAGCATCCTGACCCTAGTGTTTTCTATTACCCTTTCATCCCATCTCCTATCTTCCAGCCTTAATAAAAAAATGGGCGAATGGTTTGATAATGTTAATACTACTGCAAATATCAGCTCACCAGAGATGATCAATTCACAATTAGGGGTCCATTTTTTAGGAGGAGGAGCTACCTCTAGAGCTAATGTTTACGATATTAATCCAATCCATGTAAGTACACCAAAAATATCAGCTGGATGTGGAGGCATTGATTTCACACTTGGAGCCATTAACATTGCAAGCAAAGATGAAATTAAACAAGCCCTGAAAAGTATTGCATCCAATGGAGTCGGATACGCCTTTCTTCTTGGAATTGAAACAGTTTCACCGCTTGTTGCAAATAATATGAAAACCATTCAAGGATGGGCAAATCAACTCAATGCCATCAACATCAATTCCTGTGAACTTGCATCCTCCTTAGTACAAGGAGCCTGGCCAAAATCTCAAGCAGCTTCCAATTACATTTGCTCACATGCTGGGACGACTAGCCCTCTTTTTGATGACTTAATTCAATCTAAACATGGTTGTAGAGATGACCCAAAAAAAGCTGAAGCTGCAAATCAAAAAGCGCAAAAAAACAGTGATTTTCTAGCAGGAAACTATAATGTAGCTTGGAACGTCTTACAAAACCTAAATCTAGACCCCTCTACAAAAACTCTCTTCTTAAATCTGTCGGGAACGATTATCAAAAAACAAAACGGAATTACAACCTACCCTCCTCGCGAAAAGGAAGTCTTAGCAATACTTAAAAATGGCGGCACACTAAAAAATGCCTACCATATTGCAAGTAATGGAATAGACATTGAAGAAAAAGACTTAGTGATTCTCGCTGAAAAAGCATGGAAATATCAAGTGCTTAGTATTCTACGATCTCTTCAACAAAAAATCTGTAACGAGCGGAATCGTGATCAAGCAGGACTATCAGAAAATGAACGACATCTGATTCAAACAACACGATTCCCAATTGGAAGCTTATTGTCCCTAATGGGGCAATGGTCAGGATCCGCAACATCAGCTATCTCTCTTGATGAATGTGCAGATATTATCTCCTTTGAACAAGTCACAGACTTTGTCTCTGAAGTAACAGAGCGCATTTTGTCTATCGCTGCTGCTAAACAAGAAATTCAAATCGATGGTGTCTGTATTGAAAAGTTCATTCATCATTTACAGCAAATTACTGAAAGCATTCAACAATTAGAAGCGCAAAATCACCAAAGAATGTCAGCAAAACATCAAGTGATTGATTATTTAATGAATCTTGATCGAGGCCTTCGAGAAAAAGAGAGGGGAATCTAATGATGATAAACAAAGCCACTTCTCCCTACCTATTTCTTCTCCTATTCTTCATTTTTCAATTCCTTCCATCATTGGCTTTTGCAGAAGCAACAACAATAGATCCACATTCAAAAAATATCGCAATTCACACATTTGGTGGGGGAGAGCTCCTCGAAAAAGTCTTCAATGCGGTATCCATGCTAATCTATGGCAACTCAACTAGTGGTCTTGGCAAAACTTTTCATAGCATTATAAGAATTGCCCTTGTGATCGGAGGATTTTCCGTTGCTTGTCTTGCCTTTTTTAGAGAGAAATTTGAGCCCATTATTCGTAGTTTTTTTCTTCCATCCCTAGGAATCACCAGTTTTCTTCTAGTACCAAGAACAGATGTACTCATCCAAGATCACTTAATTCAAAAAACCAGAAGCACAGAATTTTCCGCTCTTATTAAAGTAGAAAATGTTCCCTTTTTTTTAGGAAAATTTGTGACCTTAGTCAGTACTCTCAGTTATCAAATTACAGATGCACTAGAGGGAGTAACACATGGTGTGAATGATAATTTATATAATTGGACAGGGCACATCTATGCAGGGGATAATCTTCTAAAATCAAAAAAAAACCGCATTGCCAATCGAGTTCTTGAAAATAATTTTCGCGAATTCTGTCGAGAATGCGCCTGGAGAGATGTCGGTCTTGGCTTATATTCACGAGATGATCTAGCAAACAGTAAAAACCTACTGACCTTTTTAAAAGACAACACCTCAAAAATTCGAACAATGCGCTACCAAGAGCTCAAAGACTCAGGTAAAGACAATACTCATCCAACACTCGGAACATATCTCACCTGTCATGAAGCAATGTCAAAGATGTACAACCTCTTTAATCCCCGTATCAATAAACAAATTCACAAACTAATACCGAGTGATCTTGGAAATACGAAAGAAATCTTATTTGGGGAATTTGGAGGGGATATCGGCTTCCTGCTTGATAAAAGCAAGAAAAGCAAATCTGAAATAGACAATCTGATAAAGCAACAATTAGCCATCGATTTTCTTCAGGAAGAAATGCCAGGAACCCTTAGCTCTTTTGCTTCAAAACGAGCAGAAGTGCAGCAACGAGAAAACCAAAAAATCCTAGGCGCTTTAGGAGCAAGCTCTATTGTAGCCATGCGCAACTTTTTCGAAGCCATCGTATATATGGTGTTTCCCCTGATCATCATCATTTCTCTTGTCTCATTCGGCATCAAACCCATTTTATCCTGGATTCAATTTGTAATGTGGGTCAATATTTGGCCCCCATTTTATGTTGTTGTCAATTTTCTACTCAACTCCATCTGGAACTATCGGAAAACTCAAGCATTTGGCTCAAAAGTTGATCTCACCCTATTCACATCTGAAGGACTCATCGACTTATATTCCTCCATGGAATCAATTGCCGCAATTGCTATGGCCTTCATTCCCTATCTATCCTGGGCGCTGATTAAAGGGGGTGTTGGACAAATGGTACACTTAGCATCATCGCTAATGGCTCCAGCCCAATCAGCAGCAGGATCCGCCGCCGCTGAACAAACTTCTGGCAACTACAGCTTAGGGAATGTCAGCCTTGGAAATACTAGCGCTCATAATTACGATTCTTTTAGACAAACGCACTCAAAACATCTTGCGCAAGGTGGAATTACAATCGATCAAGGAACAAATTCCACAACCTATGTTCCAGACAAAAATCAAATGTATATCAAACAAAATGATTCCCATTTAAGAGAGGGGATTTCGAAAACAGAATCTTTTCAAACAAGTCTACAAGATCAAATGGTTTCTGGAGAAACTGCCATCCAAGAACAATCCATGAATGTATCTAGCTCAATTGCTGATACAGCAAACAAAGCAAGCGGATATGTCGAAGCGGTATCTCATAATGTTCAAACAGGACAAAACTTTAATCAGCAGGAAATGACAAGTACTCAAAAAACATATCAAGACATGGTCAATCTTACAGATGAATATGCTAATTCTCATAATGTCTCAAAAGATGTTGCAGTCAAAGAAATGGTAGAAATTGGCCTAAGTGGAGGCCTTGCAGCTTCTATGTTTGGCGTTAAAGGAGGTCTACAAGGTTCAATCAATGAAGGAGTGACTAAAGCCAGCTCCGAATCGTACGCACAAAAAGCTAGCCAATCGGAGCAAATGATGGAACTACTGCAAAAATCTAACAGCTTTTCAAAAGCTGATGTTGCACACGAAATGAACTCTAGTGATATCAGGGCTCATGAAGATTTCTCACAGTCTTGGAATCAAACGAAAAACTCTATGGAACAATTAAGAGCCTCCCATTCTTCCCAAGAGTCGTTATCACATATTGACAGTATGTCAAAAAGTGAAAACCTCTCCACACATCAAAAATTAGACCAAAGATTTGTTGACTATCTAAGTCATGAATTCCAAGAAGATCATGGAAAAATTACCGAAATATTAGAGCTGCCTAGTAACAATCCTCAAAAAAGCGAGCTAGTCGAAGGGTTTATTCACTCTATGAAAACAGACT
>DAOWHK010000180.1 GCA_030641465.1 Parachlamydiales bacterium
ATCGATGAATAATAATATTCAAGTAACGGAAAATATAAAAATAAAATCTGCAGAGCTATAGCTTTTTGAACGATTTTATTCTGGGATAATTGGAGAATAATGACAGAAATTAGTATATACAAATATTTGTAAATACTCCACTCTTCATTAGAAGCGAATATACTCAGAATCAACTATTGAAAGTAGAAAACAATGCTAAAAAAAAGTATCATCATCCTTCTTTGTTTTGCGGTGCATTCTATGGAATCCAAAGAAAGTGTTCTGCAAAAAATTCATAAATCAAAATATTACCATAGAACGCGTCCAAGTCATAAGAACATTGCACATACTTCTGCAATGACCCAGACAGAACCATCTTCTAAGAGTGTAGAGAAGGTGGAGAAAGAAGAGGGGAGTCAATGGACTTCTGGATACGAATTTATTGCGGGGCATCGGCACGGAAGCGGCGTTGGGTATAATACTCAGTATTCTAAATTTGCTTTTTATAAAGCCTTTGAAGATCAAGCTGTGCAGCCATTTATTGATCTGCGTTACCTCATTTTAAATCATGGAAAACCCGGTGCAAATATTGGTGCTGGAGTTGGCTACCAATTTGCTAATGACAATCGCCTATCTGCGTATGGCTACTTTGACGTTACAAAAAGTCGAACAAATTATCTTTTCAATCAAATTACAGCAGGCCTTTCTTACACACACCCTTTGATTGTTTCTGGAAAAGACTGGGGTGAGTTTACTTGCTATTTTAATGGGTATTTTCCCATGAAAAGTAAAGAGCATAATATCAAGTCTCCAGAGTTTGCCAAATTCCAGGGCAATCATATGTTTATCAAAAGAACAAATCGCCTGGCATTAACTGGTACAAATCTAGAGCTTGGCTATTTTTCTAGCAGATGGCGCGATTTTAATCTTTATATTGCAGGAAGCGCTTACTATTTTAACAGGTCCCATCAAGACGCATTTGGAGGTCTTGGAAAACTACGCATCATCTACAACGATCTGATTAATGCAGAAGTTTTAGTTTCGGGCGATCGCCTTTTTGGCACAAATGTCTCTGGAACACTCGGAATACGGATTCCTCTTTCTCCTCGTGGCATGAAAGCTGTGAAAGCAAGAAAACAAAATCTACATAAATCGCGCCCGATAGAGCGGTTTGAGCCGATGGTCCTTGATAAGCAAACAACAAAAACCGTAGCACGAAATGACTGCGGAAAAGCTCTGAAATATCTTTTTGTAAACAACGCGTGTTATGGCAATTGCGGAACTTTTGAAAAATCCTACAGCACGCTTGCTGCTGCAGAAAATGCCTCAAATCCAGGCGATCACATCTATGTATTCTCAGGAGATGGCACGACCAAAGGGATGGATGCGGGGATCGTCATGCAAGAAAATCAAGTCTTAGCCGGGTCAGGAACGGCCTTGAATGAATGTACCCAATTTGGGGCTATTTGCATTCCAGCACTTACGTGTAATAGACCTCAAATAACGAATCTTGCGGGACCTGGAGTAACGCTTGCTAGAAATAATACGATAAACGGAATTACTGTTAAAGGGGCGTCAGAAACTGGATTTCGTTATATAATAAACGAGGGAAATTCAAGTATCAATTTACAAAGTTGTATGGCAATAGGTAATTCAACGGGAGTTAGTATTACTGCAAATGGTTCAAGCGTACTTTTCCTTAATATAGAAAATTACTTGGCCGATTTTAATAGAGGGATAAGTTTATCTGTTAAATCTAATGATTCTAGTACAATTTCTCTTAATGCTCGAAATGTTATTTCTCAATTTGCAAGGCAAGGAGGTGTTTTTTTAAATAGTAAAGATAATAGCGTTTTTAATATTAATTTATGTACTTGTGTTTCAAGTAATTCCATTGATTTTTCAGAAATAGAGGTGACTGCGCAGAATGATAGTGTGTTAAACGCAACCCTAAACTACTGCATTGCTAAAGAAGGGGAGAGAAATGGCTTTAGTTTTAGAACTAATTCTACCAGTCAAATTTTTCTTTCTCATTCTTTGGCTAAGAATAATAAGGGCTTTGGGCTTCGTTCGCCTTTCTCAGATATGCGAGGTAGGATAGAGTGTGTTGAATCAGTTGGTAATGGAGGTAAGAGCTTTTCATTAATAGGGCCAAATAACGATCTTCAAATCGATAACGACAGCAAAATTAGAGCTGCAAGTTTTTAATGTATTTATTTTAGTAAACATCCATAACTCTTTGAGTGATTTTAGTTCGGATTAATTGAAGAATAATAACAAAAATTAGTATATAAAAATATTTGTAAATACTCCACGATACTGAAGAAGCGAATATACTCAGAATCAACTCTAAAAAGTAGAAAACAATGCTAAAAAAAATCATCATCATCATTCTTTGTTTTGCGGTGCATTCTGTGGAATCCAAAGAAAGTGTTCTGCAAAAAATTCACAAATCAAAATATTATCATAGGACACGTCCAAGTCATAAGAATATTGCAAATACTAGTGCAAGGTCCCCGACAGAACAACCTTCTAAGGATGTTGAGAAGGATCAAGAAGAGGGGAGTCAATGGACTTCTGGTTATGAATTTATCGCAGGGCATAGGCAGGGAAGTGGTGTTGGGTACAATACGCAGTATTCAAAATTTGCATTTTATAAAGCCTTTGAGGGTCAAGCGGTGCAGCCATTTATTGACTTGCGTTACCTCATTTTAAATCACGGAAAACCGGGTGCAAATATTGGAGCTGGAGTTGGTTACCAATTTGCTAATGACAATCGACTCTCAGCTTATAGCTATTTTGACGTTACAAAAAGCCGAACAAACTATCTCTTCAATCAAATAACAGCTGGACTCTCTTATACCCATCCACTTGTAATTTTTGGAAAAGATTGGGGCGAGTTTACCTGCTATTTTAATGGGTATTTTCCCATGAAAAGTAAAGAGCATAATAGTAATTCTCCGAAATTTGCCAAATTCCAGGGTAATCATATGCTTGTTAAGAGAACAAATCGCATAGCCCTTACCGGAACAAATCTAGAGCTTGGCTATTTTTCCAGTAGATGGCGCGACTTCAACCTTTATGTTGCAGGAAGCGCTTACTATTTTAATAGATCCCATCAAGATGCATTTGGTGGTCTTGGAAAACTGCGCATCATTTACAATGATCTGATAAATGCAGAAGTTTTGGTATCGGGCGATCGTCTTTTTGGAACAAATGTCTCTGGCACGCTCGGTATACGGATTCCTCTAACGCCTCGTGGTATGAAAGCTGTAAAAGCAAAAACGCAAAATCTGCATAAATCGCGCCCGATAGAGCGTTTTGAGCCGATGGTCCTTGATAAACAAACAACAAAGACCGTAGCGCGAAATAATTGCGGCAAAGCTCTAAAATTTATTTTTGTTAACAACCAGTCAGGCAATTGCGGGACATTTGAAAAGCCTTTTAGCACACTTGCTTTAGCCGAAAATACCTCAAATCCAGGAGATCGCA
>DAOWHK010000167.1 GCA_030641465.1 Parachlamydiales bacterium
GAGATTCTTTATGATTTAGTTCTTTATCAAGGAACTGTTGTCGATGTTTCTCCGCCAACATTTCTTAACATGAAGATTGTTGAGACAGATCCTGGAGTCAGGGGCGATACTGCATCAGGACGCGTTCTTAAACCTGCTATTACTGAAACCGGTGCAAAAATTCAAGTTCCCATTTTTATCGATGTGGACGAAGTTGTAAAAGTGGATACAAGGACTGGTGAATACGTCTCGAGAGTCTAAGCTTGAGAGGCTTTTTGATCGCGCAAAGATGTTTCAAATAGTTCGTCTCTTTTTTGATAAGCGGGGCGTATTAGAAGTCGATTGCCCAGCCCTTAGCCCATATGCATCCATTGACCCACATATTGATGTCATGCAAGTTAACGGATGTGGGTATTTACATACCTCGCCTGAATATGCCATGAAACGCCTTCTTGCTGAAGGCGCACCTGATATTTTTCAGATGAGTCATGTGTTTCGAAAAGAAGAAAAAGGTTCTTTTCACAGTCCTGAATTTACCATGATTGAGTGGTACCGCTTAAATCTCAAAGAAGCAGAATTTCAGCAAGAAACAATAGACCTAATTTCTCTTTTTATTGGCCCCTCACCACTTCACAAGCTGTCCTATCATGAAGCGTTCTTAAAATTTACAGGTCTTGACATCTCTTCTGCAAGTCCTTCTGATTATTTGGAGCTTGCAAAGAGAAATGGGCTTGATATTGGGGAGAGAAACTTCCTTTGGGGCACACTCGTAGAGCCTCATTTTACATCACTTACAATGATTATTGACTTTCCAGCAGAAGATGCGGCTCTTGCAAAAGTGGAAAATGGAGTCGCAAAACGATTTGAAATCTATTTTCGGGGCGTTGAACTTGCCAATGGATATCATGAGCTGCAAGATCCTGTAGACCAAAAAAGGCGCCTTGTTCAATCAGAAAAGGAGCGTCAAAAACTTGGAAAACCTCCTCTTCCGCGAGATTTAAATTTCCTGCAAGCTCTAGAAAAAGGGCTGCCTGAATGCTTTGGGGTAGCAGTTGGTTTTGATCGATTGATGATGCTAAGGCTAAATCAATCTGATATTACAAACGTTTTGCCCATCCCTGCACAATAGGATAATGACGGCCAAGCCCAAATACTTTTTTTGAAACACGCAAAATAGGAGGTCCTTGCCGCCTTTTATATTCTGCAAGATGAATTTTATGCACTAACTGATGCACTTTCTCGATCGGGATCTGATATTTTTCTGCAATCTCCTCCCGTGTAAGATAATCTTCGACGTAGCCTTCAAGAACTTTGTCAACAATGCCATAATCGGGAAGGGAATCTAGATCTTTTTGATTTAACCGGAGCTCTGCTGATGGAGGTTTATCAATTGTGGACTGTGGAATGATCTCTTCGTTTCGATTAACCCATCTTGCAAGTTCATACACTAGTGTTTTCATTACATCTCCAAGAACCCCAAGCCCCCCGCACATATCTCCATAAAGAGTGGAGTAGCCAAGAGCGACTTCACTCTTGTTCCCGGTACTTAAAACCAGATCTCCAAATTTATTCGATAGCGCCATTAATATATTTCCCCGAATCCTCGCTTGCAAATTTTCTTCTGTAACATCTTCTTTTTTTCCCTTAAAACTTGGGGATAATAAGGTTTTATAATGATCGAATACATCTTGAATAGGGATAGTTTGCAGAGGAATTCCAAGTTTTTTTGCAAGCACCTCTGCATCCTCTAGGCTGTGTTTGGAAGAATACTCCGAGGGCATCCTAACGCCAAGGAGGTTTTCAGCTCCAAGAGCATCCGCACCAATGCATGCCACAAGCGCAGAATCAATACCCCCTGAGAGCCCTAGACAGGCTTTTGTAAAACCATTTTTTCTTGCATAATCTTTTACGCCAAACACAAGCGCTCTATAGAGATCTTCCATGACATTATATTTAAACGGGGCTTTGCATGCTGTGGCTTTTGTATCGATCTTCATTGCATCTTCTGCAAACCCTTTGCCAAGTTGGCAAAGCTCCCCATCTTTATTGACATAAACGCTATATCCATCAAAGATTAACTGTCCATTTGCTCCCACCTGGCAGCATAATATCACAGGACATCCAAGTGTTCTCGCAGCTTTTGCGCAAACTTTTACCCGAACATCAGGTTTTTGATATTGATAGGGCGATGCGGAAAGATTGAGTAATAAATCGGGTTTATAGGGAATGAGCGCGACAATTGGGTCCCTTTCATAACGAGTAAAATCAACATACCCTGCGTGTTGCCAAATATCTTCGCAGATCACAATCCCAATCCGCTTTCCTTTCCACTCCCAAGTTCTTGTAAAATGTCCGGGCTCAAAATATCTCCTTTCATTAAATACGTCGTAATTGGGAAGAAGCCATTTATCTTGAAAGCCGATTAGTTGCCGATCTTGGATCACAGCGGCACTATTAAACAGCGCTTTTTCTCCGTGATAAAGATTTGGGCGCACAAGACCGACAAGCACCATCATGCCTTCCGTTTCAGGAATAATTTCCTCTAATTTTTGCATCATTTGCTGAATAAACGCTTCATGAAACACCAAATCCTCGGGAGGATAACCACAAATGGTAAGCTCTGGAAAAAGAACCAGCTCTATACCTTGTTTTTTTGCATCCTTCAAAGTTTTCAGAATTTTTTCTGTATTTCCCGTCAAATCCCCAATGAGTGGGTTAAGCTGAGCTACTAATATTTTCATTGTTACGACCCAAAATCATCTAAAATTATATTTTCTCGAGGCACACCATAATTATCAAGAAGTATCATGACGCTCTTATTATGCATTGGCGGACCACAAACATAATAGAGACAGTTTTCTGGTGTCTCCATAGCTTTTAGTTGCCCTTCTTCAAATGCTTTGAATAAAAAATTGGTTTTTTGTGGATCATTTACCGGCCAGTTTTGATCGATATCAAGCTTTGTCGGATCCGATAATACAAGTCTATATTCAAAATTTGCGCAGCGATTAGCTTCGTCTTCAAAATCTTCTTGATAAATATTTTCTTTTAAAGACCTTGCGCCATACCAAAGAGTGATTTTACGAGTGGCGCCTTTATCTTTAAGTAAAGAGAGTACGTGACTTCTACCAAATGAGGCTCCAGCTCCCCCAATTAAAAATACAATCTCTCTTTCATCATCAATCATATGGGACTCACCAAACGGCCCAGATACCGCAACTTCCTCTCCAGGCTTCAAGGAAAAAATGTAGGACGAGCAAACACCCCAAGGAATTTCCTTGCTGATCTTTCCTTTTACAAGCGGCGGCGTTGCTATACGCACGGTAAATTTCACAAGGTTTCCCTCTCCTGGGTAGGATGCCAAAGAATAGGCTCGGATCACCTCTTCCTCATTACTTTTATATTCTATCACTTGATCAAAAAGGCCAAATTTTTCCCAGTCTTCAAAATAGTTAGGATCCATTGTAGTTTTCCAATCCGCCGTATTTGTACGATAATCTTTTACTAGAAATTGCAAATAATCCCCGGAAACATAATGAAACGCTTCTTCCTCAGGAAGTTGCAAAACTAATTCTTTGATAAAAGTTGCAACGTTTTCATTACTTACAACCGTCGCTCTCAGCTCTTTTAGGGATAGAAGGCTGTCTGGAACAATCACAGAAATATCATTTTTTACTTTACATTGGCAAGAAAGTCTCCACCCCTCTCTTAGCATCGCATGAGAAAACGTGGCTTTATCGGTTTCTAGAATATCACCGCCTCCTTGAATCACTTTTACTTTGCATTGCTTGCAAGTTGCTTTTCCCCCACAAGGAGAGGGTACAGAAATGCCGTTTGCAGTAAGTGCACTAAGAAGGGTCACTCCACCTGGGGTATATTTTGCGAGCTCCTCTTTTTCATTGATTAAGATTTTACATGGCAATGCACTAACAAGCTTTGCTTTGGTTGCAAGTATCATGGAGGAAAGTAAAGAGCCTATAGTCACAAACGCAATCACTGCAAAAAAAATAAGTTCTATATCAACTTGCATATATTACGCCCTAAACATCAACGCTTTTAGCTGTTTTTCCAGTTCCATATTTTGCTTCTGCAGATGTTTGATTTCTTGTTTATATTTGTTTTCACACTCTGAAATAGATTGGTTTTTCTCATCGAGGCTTTTTTGCTGCTCTGCCTCTAATTTTTCCAGAAGCTCTTGTTTTTCCACCTGTATCAATTGCACCGCTTCTGATATTTGTTGGATCTTCTGCTTTTTTTCCTCCAGCTCTTTTTCTATCATTTCCCTGTCTTGCAGCTTTTGCATATCACGTGTCCTATATGATTTTATCTCTTTCTCAAGTGTTTGCATTTTACTCTCTGCCTGAATTAGCATTTCTTTGTCTTGCAACTCCTGCCTGTCTTGTTTAGTTTGAGATTTTAGCTCATTTTCTAACTTTCTTTTTTCTTCTTTCAGTTGCGCAAAATCCTCCCGAAGAGGTTGCTCTTTTCTCTCTTCCTTTGTTTGCGATTTTACCTGCTCTTCTAACGCTTTTATCGTATTTGTTAAGCCACTCAATTCCTCTTTATGCTCTTTTTCTATTGCATGTCTTTGCTTACTTGCATCGACCTTTACTCTTGCAGTTGCACTTAAGGCTTCTTTCTTAATACGTTGCACCTCATTTTCTAGAGCGAGTGTTTTCTCGCTTAACAGCTCCGTGGATTCCCTTGCGTTTTTTATCTCTTCAATTTCTTGATCTTTATCCTGCAGTTTTTTTTCCAACTCTTCTTTAAGATTTGCAATAATTTCGTCAACTTGAGACTGAAAATCTACTTTTATTTCTTCTTCTTTTTTTTTCATTTCCACAGGAAAAAGATCAAGGAGGTCCTGATTCATTTTTTTAATTTGGTCTATTTCCTCTTGAACATTTTTTGTCTTTTCTTGAAAGGCCTTCTCAAAATGCTCTGCTCGTTGTTTGCTTTCCTCTTCATAAAAGGCCTGCATATCTCTAAGCTCTTTTTGGACTTGCTCTATTTGTTGATTCTTCTCGACTTGAAGTTCATGAAATTTTTGCGTATGCTGCTCTGCAAGTTTGCTTTTTTCTTTTTCAAAAAATGCATTTTTCCCGAGCAATTGTTCTTTATACTGACGCGTTTTTTGCTTCGATACCCGAAGAAAATGCGCAGTAACAATCCATAAAATCAGGCATACACCTGCAAAGATTTCTACAAGAATTAATAACTGCGCGGACTCATTATTCATAATTACACTCTTTTTCTTACTGGGAGTGTTTAGAAAGTCCACCCTCAAGACTTTACCACTCTTTCATCAAATTTCGTAAATCACTTATATTCAGACGCATGCTATGTTTACAAAAGGGCGGAATTTGAGCGAAAATCTTCGAAAAACCCAAAGTATGCAACTTTCTAACCACTTCTTTACTATTACCCCTTTATTCGCCATGATTCAAGGAATTCTTGACAGAAAGGTCCTTTGTTCTCTATGAATAGTCAAAAACAAGAGGGAAAAAGATGTCAAGTATCAGAGAGCATTGGGGCAGTCGTCTAGGCTTCATACTAGCTGCTGCCGGATCGGCAATTGGACTTGGTAGCCTATGGCGATTCCCCTATGTTGCTGGGCAAAATGGAGGCGGCGCCTTTGTTCTTCTCTACATTATCTTCACTTTTTTTATTGGAGTGCCTGTATTTATTGGGGCCATCATTATTGGAAGGCGCTCGCAAAAAAGCGCAGTTTCAGCCTATGGAGAGCTTTGCCCTAAACATCACAAATGGAACATCATTGGCTGGATCAATGTCCTAACAACTTTTATTATACTATCCTACTACTCAGTAGTTTCCGGTTGGTGCTTAAACTATGCCCTCATGTCGGTTAATCAATTTGCAGTAAATAAATCTCCAGAAGAAATCAAAAATATTTTCGAGACTCTTTTTGCATCCCCCGGAATTAACGTCTTTTGGCTAGTTATTTTTGTTCTTCTCAATATCGGGGTGTTAATTGGCGGGGTTAGAAAAGGAATCGAGCGCTGGAGCCGAATACTAATGCCAGGATTATTTTTCATTCTTATTGTCCTATTTTTTTACAGTATGACAATGGATGGATTTCCCAAAGCAGTAGCATTTATTTTTAAGCCAAATTTTGTAAAGCTCACGCCGTCAGTGATTTTAAATGCACTCGGAATGGCCTTTTTTACACTAAGCATAGGTCTTGGAATTCTTGTGACATATGGCAGCTATATGAAATCGTCTGAGGATATTCCCAAAACTGGAATCATTGTGGCCATCATGAGCCTTACTGTCTCCATCCTTGCAGCTCTCATGATCTATCCAATTGTGTTTTCTTTTAATTTTCCTCCAGAAGGCGGACCGGGTCTTGTCTTTCAAACGATGCCAGTTCTCTTTGCAAAGCTTCCAGGGAACCTTATTTTATCAACAATCTTTTTTCTTCTCTTTATTTTTGCAGCACTAACATCTTCGGTCTCGCTTCTTGAAGTACTCGTTGCAAACCTCATGGAAAAATTGCAATGGACTCGAAAAAAAGCGCTCTTTATTTCCGCGTCTGCAATTTTTGTTTTTGCACTTCCGACGGCGCTTGCCGGCTCTAAAGAATTGTTTCCTGAGTGGGAAACGATTTATGGTAAAAATTTCTTTGATACGATGAACTATCTTACTGCAAGTTGGACAATGCCAATTGGCGGGTTTCTAACAATCATTTTTTTAGGATTTATCATGAAAAAATCTATCCTCAAAGAAGAGTTCACCTCAGGGTCTAGCCTAGGGAAGTTTTTTGGCCTTTGGTATTTCTTTATCAAGTGGATCGCCCCCATCGCAGTTCTATGTATTTTATTACAAGAAGCAGGAATTTTGAATTTCGGTTGGCTGATTTCTTATTTTTAGGTACAATAGTCTGAAAAAACTTTGAGGATTTCAAATGGCAAAAGGCTCTCTAAAAATTCATAGTCAAAATATTTTACCAATTATCAAAAAATGGCTTTACACTGATCGGGAAATTTTCCTTCGAGAACTCGTCTCTAATGCAACTGATGCGATTAGCAAACTTAAAATTCTTCGGGAACAAATTCAGCTAGATGTAAAAGATGAAGATTTTAGAATCGATGTGACAATAGACAAAGAAGCAAAAACCCTGACAATTACTGACACTGGAATTGGCATGACAGGTGAAGAAGTCGAAAAATATATTGCCCAGCTTGCATTTTCAGGAGCAGAAGAGTTTGTATCTAAATACAAAAATAGTGATGACAGCGACCCTTTTATTGGCCATTTTGGTCTAGGCTTTTATTCAGCATTTATGGTGAGTAGCAAAGTCGACATCAATACGCTTAGCTACCAGGAGGGAGCAGAATCTGCTTTTTGGACGTCTGATGGCACATCTGAATATGACCTCACTGCTGGAACAAGGAAAGAGAGGGGCACCGAAATTACGCTCCACATTAACGATGATAACAAAGATTATCTAGAAGAAGAGTCCATAAAAGGAATTCTAAAAAAGCACTGCCTATTTCTTCCCGCTCCAATTTTCCTAAATAATACACGCATCAACGATCAAGAGCCATTATGGATTAAGCCTGCATCAGAGTGCACAGAAAAAGAATATCTCGAGCTATACCGCACTCTTTATCCCATGGAGCAAGACCCCATCTTTTGGATTCATCTCAATGTTGATTACCCTTTTAATCTACAAGGAATTCTTTACTTTCCAAAAATCACACGTCAATTTGATTTCAATAAAAACAACATTAAACTCTATTGCAATAGGGTGTATGTATCGGACAACTGTAAAGATCTCATTCCTGATTACCTGATGGTACTTAGAGGTGTCATCGATAGTCCTGATATTCCCCTTAACGTATCTCGCTCCGCACTTCAAATGAATC
>DAOWHK010000175.1 GCA_030641465.1 Parachlamydiales bacterium
CATCGAGGAAATCGAATTGAACCCTACCTAGCCGAGCTTCAAACCCCCGCCACTGCTGTTCCAGGGGTGAATCGAGATCTCCTCCCCCTCATTGCCACCCTTCAAACTCTCCGCGCATATCCCCAAGCCCTTCAGTGGGCTGAAGTTTGTAGCTTTTTAAACCCCGATGCGATCCCCACCTCCTACCTTACCGAGTGGTTTCGGACCAGAGGGGAAGAAAATCCTCAAGAAAAGACCCGCGAGATCCTCTACCGCCTCACCCACCACGGAGTGATCACCTATGACCGAGAGCAAGGGACCTTGAGTATCCACCGCTTCATGCATGCAGTTCTCAAGGAAGGAGATTCCCATCCCGAAGCGAGGGGCTCTGAGGTCTCTCAAATCCTCGTCAACATGATCAAAGAATTTGATAAGAATAATGTTAGCTCATGGCTCCTTGTCGAGCCATGGCTCCCCCACGCCCTTTTTGCCTTGCAAAGTGAACGGATTGAGAGGGCTGAAGACCGCCCTTCCTTGGCGGAAGCCTTTCATGCCTTAAACCTTGTCTATTACTTTAAAGTCGACTTCACAAAAGCCCTTGAAATGGGGGAGCGCTCCCTTGCCATTTACCGAGAGCTCTACGAGGGGCCCCATCCCGATGTAGCAACCTCTCTAAATAATAGCGGCGACGTCCTAAGATCCTTAGGAAGGTATGCTGAGGCCCTCGAGCGGTGTGAAGAAAGCTTAGCGATGCGCCGCGCGCTCTTTGGAGAGGGCCCCCACCCCGATGTGGCAACCTCTCTAAATAATATCGGCAATGCCCTAGATTACTTAGGACGGTACGCCGAGGCCCTCGAGCGGCATGAGGAAAGCTTAGCGATGAAGCGAGCCCTCTTTGGCGAGGGCCCTCACCCCGCTGTGGCAGACTCTCTAAATAATAGCGGCGTGGTCCTAGAATCCTTAGGACGGAGCGCCGAAGCTCTCGAGCGGCATGAGGAAAGCTTAGCGATGAAGCGCGTCCTCTTTGGCGAGGGGCCCCACCCCGATGTGGCACGATCTCTAGGTAATAGGGGCGACGCCCTAGAATCCTTAGGACGGAGCGCCGAGGCCCTCGAGCGGTATGAGGAAAGCTTAGCAATGTACCGCGCCCTCTTTGGCGAGGGGCCCCACCCCGATGTGGCAACCTCTCTAAATAATAGCGGCTTGACCCTAGAATCCTTAGGACGGTACGCCGAGGCCCTCGAGAGGTATGAGGAAAGCTTAGCGATAGATCGCTCTCTTTATAGCGGGAACGAGGATCATCCCAGCATCCAGCAGACAAAGAGAAACATCCAAAACTGCCAGGCAAAAACAAAGAAATGTCTCATTGCATAGAATGAAAAACAATGGGTTCAAAGAAGTTCTTCAGGGTATACAGACTCATTCAAAGATGCTGGATTAGGGAGAGTTTTATTGCAAAAAATTGGACTTCTAATTTTGGGGAGTTATTCAGCGTCTCCTATCGTATTATTGTAATAATTTTGTTATTGAACCTAGATAAGCTAATAATACACTGATTATTCCAATTAGCAACCCTCTTAGGATTAGTAATTAAAACAAACACTTGTCACGTTCAATTAGTTGTATTTACAATAATGAATTGAAAATTTTAATATAAAATGCTATAATAATTTCTATAATAATAACATTATAATATTGTAGGTGATAAAGTGACTGTAACAGCTCCAAATGAAGCAACAAATATATTCCAAGAGATGCCCTCTGAAATTATGCAAACAATATTAATCAAAGCAGAAGCGAGCCCAAGTATTGCAAGAGTTAGCAAGCGCTGGAATGCAGAAATACACGATATCACAATAAGACTATTTAGTTTCATTGCGCAAGACACTCGTGAAAATCTTACAGATTTACAAGTGCAGCAAGCACAGGACCTTTTCAAACAAGTAGCAAAAAAGCATCTCCATTTTTATCCAAATGAGCAGCCAGCAAGTTACTTGCAATTTCCGCGTATTTCCATACCTGGTTATAGTACGATGATTCAAGAAATTGAGCTTGCAAAGGCTCAAGAAACAATAAAATTCTGGGGCTTTTTACCAGGGGGACAAAGTCATATAGACAGCGAGAGGTCCATACGTCCTCAGCTTTCAGATATTGATCTTGCTAGAGATTTAAGTGACTGGATTACAAAAACCCCGGAAGTTCAGCAATTAGGATGTTTAAATTTACGCAATAAAGAACTCAGATATGTACCCCCTGAAATAGGACAGCTTACAGATTTATTCATGTTATCCTTGAGTAGATGCCCGATAGACATTTTACCAAAGGAAATTGGAAATCTGAAAAGATTATTCAAGTTGGATCTAAATCAGACGAAGCTTGTAGAAATACCTCCCATAACCCTATTTACACTGGGGATACTTGATATTAGTGGAAGTCCTCTAGAAGCGAGTGGAGAATTGCGCGGTTTTAGTGAACGCGATGGCACTAATTATTGGAGCGAAAACGATTCCTCTCCGAGAATACAATTAACGTTTGCTGGTAGTATGAAGGTCGACTGTAGAGTCGGTTAATTACTTGAGATGACCTGTTTTTTTGCATAAATTGTCCAAAGAGAATCTAAAATGATAGGCAAAAACCATTGAATGCCAAAGGTTAGTTTAATGTACAAAGACATTGTTATTATGCTTCTATGATTTGAAAATAAGTAGACTAAAACAATGCATAAAATAAGGAAAGCTAACGCATCACAGTATGACTCTGCAAGCTCGGGGTTACGATTTGGCAGTGTTTTAAAAGACTTTTCATCTTTGATAGATACCATTTCTTCTATCTTACCAGATGTTTATCAGCCAAATCAAACTATTAATAAAGTTATTTCTTGGGGCGGGGGTGTACAGTCTTTTTGGAAAAATAGCGCTCAAAAGCCTCGTCAGTGACATCTTTCAAGCTTTTTCTTTCCCAGTAAGCTACATCTTTAAGTTTTTGATAATAGTCCTTACGAAGATTGAGAGTTCTACACTCCCAAATATCTGCCCATTTTTTGTCTTTGGTTTTTTTAGAAGAGGCTTCTTCTTTCAAAGACTGTAAGGTAGCTGTTTTTTTGTCTTTTACGTCAGGCATAGAGTCATATTTTTCTCCAAGGATGTCTTGGTTTTTTTAAAATTATTTTTACATTATCTAAATTACTAAAAAAATTCCACAAACAGATGAAAAAAATTTGCATGTTTGAAAATTATGCACACAGGAAATTGTGGTGCAAAGAGGTTTTCAAGTTACTTATTAATCCCGCCTGTAGCTGTTTTAGAGATTCATTTTCGACATATTACTTACGAAAACATTCTGATTTTTCTAAATTTATTAAAAAAAATATCAAGACGTATGTTCTTATAAATATGCGGCTTATGAATAAATCTAAACGCAGCAAAAAATAATGTACTGAAATTTCGTTGACAGGTTTTACAGCATGGGTGTATCACATACGTTATACATAAAACACATAATATGTATAAAAAGTATACGCTGCGTAAGTCATTCCAATTAGAGTGAATACGGCAGCCATACTAATAACTCATGCACGTTAAAAAATTAACCCTGAGGGCATCATGAGCAAACAATCCACTTCAGTCCAAATCAAAAAAAGTATAACAAACTTATCTGAAAAAATTCAAGATCCAAACGTCATTGCAACAACACTTGTGATCTGTTTTTTAGTATTTCACTCTTCTGCGTTTTGTGAAAAATCACCGATTGATGAACTTACAGACAGTACAATAGAGACAATTTTTAGTCCGTGGTTACGTAAAGCATCTCTTGCTTTTGGTGGGGGATTTGGTCTTTTCCAATCCTACATGGGAGGATCAATACGCCCACTACTTACCTGGGGAGGGCTTGGTCTTGTTGTTAACTACATTCCAAAAATGGTAGATATTATTAGTTTGGTGGGAGCATGAGTTGCGATCAGCACATCATACTCAAGCATTTAGATAATCCTGTGCGTATTCTTTCCTTTTCTCTTCAGGATATTGTTATTTATGCTCTTCCTTTATTTATCGGCGCGCTAACAGATAACATGCTTAGCGTGCCAATTGTTGGATTTTTACTCATATTTTTAGCAAAAAGAGTCCTAAAAAAACTTCCCAAATTTTATCTCATCCGATTTTTTTACTGGCATCTGCCAACAAAGCAATACAACAAGCTATTTAAGACGAACCTTCCACCATCCCATAAACGATTGTGGGTGAGATAAATTTATGGATGCACATTCATTAAAAAATAACATCTGCAAGCTCGTACAACAAAGAAATATTTTTCTCTGTTTTTCCCTTTTGTCCATTACAGCTTCCCTTGTTCTTGCCATCTTACTTTTTAATAAAAATGAAAAAGTCATCGTAGTTCCAACAATTGGTGCCTCTTTCTGGATAGAAAACACACAAACCTCCTCGACTTATCTTGAAAATATGGGGACATTCCTATCTGACCTTCTCCTGAATAGAAGTCCTGCAGATGTAGAATGGAAAAATAAAACACTTTTAAGCCACATACATCCAGCTTATTACCATGAGATCTCTCAAATACTCAAAGAAGAAAAAACAAACATACTGAAACAAAACCAGTCTATTGTTTTCAGACCTCTTCGTAGCTTTGTCGATACAGCCTCTAAGCAATTTATTATCGAAGGGGAGAGGTTAGTTCTTGTAAGCCAATCAAAAAAACTAGGGAACTGCGCCCAGCAAGATAAAAAACGTTATATCCTAGGCTTTCAATGTGAAAATAGCCGCCTATCGCTTATCTCACTAAAACAAGAGGAAATTTAATATGAAAAATAGCTGCTTAAAACTTGGGACCCTACTATTTCCATTCATTGCTCTCCAAGCTTCTAGTGAATATACACTCAATGAAAGTAATCCAATCCCCATTACATTTTCCCATACATCGCATAATCGCATTTCCATTGAGAATGGATCCATTGAAAAACTTTTTGGCGATGACACCCTTTTTTCCATTAAACTCGATCACGTAACAGGGCAAGCTTTTGTGTCACTCTTAAAAGAAATAAGCGAAACTCCAAGCACCATAACAGTGGTCACAAGTAGTGGATATGTACAAGACATTCATATTTTATCGGATCAAATTCCCTCTGAGCATATTTTTCTAAAAGAGCCTCAAACACAACATGACGATCCAATGGCAGCAATTAATTTTCATGCGAATACCATTCAACTGCTCAATGATATTATTGAAGGAAATGTCCCTTTTGGTTACGGCAAAAGAGATTTACAAGAAGAAGATGTCATAGATTTACCAAAACCTCTCGAAGCAGTCTCTGTTCGAGCCTATGACGGTCCATTTGAAACAATCGTTATGTACCACATTTATAACAGAGGTCGAAAATCTATTGTGATTTCCGCAAATTCCCTCAAAAAGCATGAGCAATCTTGGGTATTTATGAATGGCAATGAAATTCGATCGCGGAGTCATGTGGTGTGTATCATCGCAACCCCCAAAGCAGGAGACAAACCATGAGCTCAAAAGTCGGGCCAAGCAGATCCTCTATAACTGAGGCTAGGACAACACTAGTAGTAGAAAAGGAGCTCTTTGAATGCATGAAAGCACTAGCATTTTGGGAAAGAAAATCCTTAA
>DAOWHK010000038.1 GCA_030641465.1 Parachlamydiales bacterium
CTTCGATCGTTGCTATTTATGATTCTCGCACATCTAATAGGGTGGAAAAAGCGATCAATAAAATTTTTAAAGGCAGTAATGCTGTATTCATTGGCCGTTTCTTGGCAGCGCTGCCATTGTCTGCAGACAAGAGCGTTTCTAGGGTCGTTGCTAAAATTTAAAATATTAACTAACACTTCATCTGGAAATTGCACTGACATAATTACTCCTTTTAGGAGGTATTATATCTAACTAATTTTTAAAAATCTAGTTCTGTTTATTAGCGATGCGTTTTTTGTGTTTACTAAAGAGAATCAAGGTATTGAGGATAAAAATGATTACAGAGAATGGATAAATCCAGTGGATTTTTACAGAGCTTAGGTATCCAGCGATGAGGGGCCCGATGATGAAGGCTGCAGACATGGCTGATTGACTAAGGCCCATGGCTTTTCCTTGGATGGCATTTGGAGCAGAGATTGAGATGAGGTTCATCGAATTGCTCCAGCAAAAGGCGGAAAATAGGCACGCAAAGACACCGAAAATCAGCGCAAAAAGAAAATAGTTTGGTGCAAGGAATGTTCCTGTTAAAAAGACTGTAACAAAGATTAGGCCGATAAGAAGGGTTTTATAGCTTGAAAAGCGAGCGAGCATCAAACGGTTTACTGTAGAGCCACCGATTGCCCAAAAAATTCCTGCGACGACTAGGCCCAAGGTAACATTCGTTTGACTTGCAGAGAAAACGGTAAGGGCATAGGGGGAAAACCACTGCACTGCGATGCCCCATCCAAGGATGTAGAGAAAATAGACGAGGTAAAAAAGGCGGATTTTTTTTATTTGCAAAGCTTCAAAGATGTTGTGCAGTCCTTTGATAAGATCAAGCCGAAATTTCCCTTTCTTGACATGGGTTTCTTGAAACATTTTTGCGATGGCAAGCAAGCTAAGAAGGGAAAGAATAGCTGTTAAAAAGAAGGGGATGGAGGGGTTTGCAAAGGTTAGCGCCTTTGGGTCTGATAAAAAACCGCCAATTAGCATGGATAAGATCCAGCTGACGCCGCCAAGCGTTGAGATCATTCCATAATTTTTTGCTCTTGATTCTTCATCTGGACTTAAGTCTGCAATGGATGCAAGGCATATGCTGAGGTTTCCTGCAAAAAATCCTGTAACAAGTCTGCTAAAAAAAAGAAAAGAGTAGGAGTGGAAGGTGATCGCAGCGCCTGAGAGGATATATCCAAGTGTTGTTCCAAGGATTGTGATATAAAAGGCTTTTTTTCTTCCAAATCGGTCTGCAATGTCGCCAACTATTGGCGCGCCAAAAAGTTGGGTTAGAGGAAAGGCTGCAAACAGAATTCCAAGAAAAATATTTCTCTCACCGGCTGTCATTCCAGGGGAGAGCATTCCAAATTCAGGATTTAGAATAAGTGGTCCAAATATGGCAAACACGAGGCCAAATCCAAAATTGTCTAGGAAAAAAACAAAGTAGACTGGAAGTAGGGAAGTTTTTATTTTCGTCATAAACCCGATTAGAAGGAATTTATGATTTTACTTCAACCCAAAGATTGCGGGTTTCTTTTTCCTTAAGAAGAGGTTTAAAATAGTAAAATTTATGGGAAGCACTCGATGTGGAGTGATAAACTTCTTCGAATTCTTTAGGCATATTTAGGTATGGAAATACATTGCCTATTGCGGGAAAGAGGTGGTATTTTTCAATGAGTTTTGCGTAATTTTCTGGCTCAAGAACAAAATTTATAAATGCGTAGATAAGGTCTTGTTTTTTGCTGTGTTTTGGGATAGCAAAAGATTCTACGGTGATAAAAGACCATTTTTTTGGAAGGACAAATTGGATGTTGGGAAATTGACTGGCGGCTCTAAAAATATAAGAGCTTGGAGATACTGCTACAGCGCAGTTTTTTGTTGCAAGCAGGTAGTCGGACCTAAGGCTTGCATAAGCTTCCACATAGGGCTTTTGGTTGATTAGAAGCTCTTTTACATTGTTTGTTTGAGGCTCGGAAAGCTCAAGAGTTGGTCCAAATAAGTAATAGGCTGCAAGATTTACAGCTTCAATGGGATCGTTTAGCATTGCGATTCTATAATTAATGAGAGATGGGTCAAAAATTTGATCCCACGTGCTCATAAAAGGTTTTTTCATAAACCTTTCTTGATCTATGCCAAAGCCATAGACCTCCCACACAAAAGGAATGGAGTATTCACTTGTTATATCGTGCTCTTGATTAAGTAAAATGGGGTGGATATTCTGATAGTTTAGAACTTTTGATGGGTCGATTTTTTGCAGCAAGTTATTTTCTTTTAAGATTTTCACTGCATAGTCTGAGGGAAGAATTAAATCGTATCCTTTACCGCTCGTCGCTTTTAATTTAACGATTAATTCTTCATTTGAGGTGTAATAGTTTACGTTGACTTTGATTCCGGTTTTTTCTTCGAATGCATGAATGATCTCCTCTGTAAATAATCCTCCCCATGTAAAAATGTTTATCGCATTGTCTTCTGTTTTTTTTGTAAAAGAGATTCCCGAGAGGTAAAGTACTGAAAAGAAAGCTCCGGCCCATAAAATGCTGATGATAGATTTGATAAAATAGCCCATGATCAAAATACTCGATTTTTAAGTTTCGGAGAAAAGAAGAGGGCGACAAAAATGCCACTTAATAGAAGCAAAAAAGCGGAGAGTGCGTTGACAGTTGGGGAGATCCCTGAGCGGATCATTGCAAAAAGGTGTAGTGGTAGGGTCTGGACTTTTGTTCCTGCACAAAAGAAGGTTAAGATGAAATCATCAAAAGAGATGATAAAAATAAGCAGGCCTGTTGCGATGAGTGAAGGACGCAGCATGGGAAGGGTGATTTTAAAAAATGTTTGGGCGGGAGTTGCGCCAAGCACAAGAGATGCTTCCATAAGCTTTGGGTCAAGGCTTTTATAGCGGATGTAGAGAATTGGCAGTACAAATCCAAGTCCTATTGCCGTATGTGCAATAATTACTGTTAGTAGTCCAAGTGGCACGGAAAGGATAGAAAAATACCCTAAAAGACTAATTGCAAAGACAGTTTCTGGGATGATGAGATTGCCGTAAAATAATGGGATAGCTTTTCCGATTTTCCCCCCGCTTGCCTGAAAATAGATGAGTAGTGATCCCATAGATAGGCTTAAAAAGGTTGCAGTGATTGCGACAATTAGGGAGTTGATAAAGGATTGCCAGAGCTCACTTGAGTGAAAAAGCTCTACGTACCATTTTAGGGTAAAACTATCCCAGGGGGAGGGAAACCCTTTGGAATTAAAGGAAAAAACAATCAGCACAACAATTGGTGTGTATAAAAACAGGTAGACGCTAGCTACGAGGAAACGTTGCAGTATTTTTATAATCATCTTAGACCTCTTTTAAGGTAGCGTGATATTTTATTGAGGATGAGATACACCCCCAAAGATGCTGCGATAAGAGATAAGATGCTAAGTAGTGTAAATGCCGAGCCAATTCCTTGCGTTCCTTCTCCTAGGATATATTGAGAAATAACATTGCCGACAAAATATTTTTTATCACCTCCCATAAGCTCTGGAATGACAAATTCTCCAAATGCAGGTATGAGGACGAGAAAAAATCCAACGCGCATAGCGGGCATTGTAAGAGGGAGTAATATGCGCTTGATTGTTTGCATCTGAGTAGCTCCTAAATCACTGGATGATTCGAGTAGTTGACGGTCAAAGCGATCAAGTGCGGCATAGATCGGGAGCACCATAAAAGGGAGGTAGTAGTAAACCATCATGATCATGATGGAAAAAAGGGAATTTAAGAAATGGATGGGCTGCGTGATGATTCCTGTAGAAATGAGTAAGTTATTGAGAAACCCTTCTTTTTCTAGGACAAAAAACCAGGCATAAACATGGAGCAGGAAATTCGTCCAAAAAGGAACGATCAGAAAAAATAAGAGAATGTGCTTATAGCGCTTTCCTTTAAATGTAATGAAATGGGCCATTGGATAGGCAATCAAAAGGCATAATATGGCTGTAGATAAAGCAAGGCATAGAGAATGAAGGATAATAACGAGGTAGGTGGATGTTAGTAGAGGGGTGAAATTTTCGAAGGAGAAGCCTTCAAAGGCCCCTTCTTGAGAAAATTTGAGAAGGCTTGTAATAATCATCAATGCTAAGGGAAAATAGAAGAAAATGATTTGCCAGACAAGTGCTGGAGACCCAAGGGCAAAAGGACTATTCTTTTTAATAGAAGAAATCATAAAGTGCCTATTTTTCTAAGAGAACAACGTTTTCTTTTTGAAAGTATAAATATACTTCATCGTCATAATCAATGTGTTCTTGAGGAAAATGCTCTTCGTTTTGTTCAAAGACTTGGACGGTCATTTGGTTACTAAGAAGGATGTTATACTGCGTGGAGCGTCCATAATAGACAATTGATGAAACAATGCCTTTAAGGGTGTTGGAAAAATTTTCTGCAGAATTTTTTGAAATGAGAATTTTCTCAGGCCGAATACTAAGAAAGGCTTCGCATTCTTCTTTCATCCATGATTTTTTTTGCGATATAAATACTTTAAAACGTCCAAGCATCGGTATGTCAAATTCTGCCTGAGATTCTGTGTTATGGAGCGTTCCTCGAAAAAGGTTTGTGGTTCCAACAAACTTTGCAACAAAGGAGGAGTTGGGAAATTCATAGATCTCTTTTGGGGTGCCAAATTGTTCAATTTGTCCATCGTGATTCATAATTGCGAGGTGGTCTGCGACAGTGAGTGCTTCAAATTGGTCGTGTGTGACATAGACAAACGTTGTTTTTAATTTATCTTGCAGCTCGATCAGCTCGATTAACATTTGTTCTCGGAGTTTGAAATCGAGTGCTGCAAGGGGCTCATCGAGAAGTAGTACTTCAGGTTCGTTGATAATCGCTCTTGCAAGGGCCACGCGCTGCTGCTGCCCTCCTGAGAGCTGGCTTGGAAATTTAAAAATATGATTTTCTAAATGGAAGGCATTTAGAATTTTTAGCACTCGATGCTCAATTTCAGATTTAGGAATTTTTTGAATCATGAGACTGTAGGCAACGTTATTAAAAACACTCAGGTGGGGAAATAGGGCGTAATTTTGAAAAACGATATTAATTTTTCTTTGATGGATAGGAAGGTGGGTAATCTCTTCATTTCCAAGATAAATCATCCCTGCATCAGCCGTCTCAAAGCCCCCAATCAAACGAAGAAGCGTTGTTTTTCCGCAGCCACTCGGGCCTAGAAGCGCAAAGAATTCTCCAGACGGGATCGTAAGGTCAAGCTTGTTTAGAACATAGCCATCGCTTGTCGATTTTGTAATTTTTTTTAGCTTAATACTTCTCATTCTATCCATAAGAGTAAAGGGTAACAGGAGCATAGTAACGTGTTTTTACCAAATTTGGCGATCATTATCTATAAAGGAAACTCTGATTAACTCCGCTGTTTCAACTCCAGCGCTTTGTTGGAAAAAACTCTTTTTTCGCAAGCCCCTAACTATAAGTAGTTAGGGGCTTTTCAAAAATCCATCTAAAGTTGAAATTTCGGAGTTAATAAGGGGTTCGAGTCTTTTGTTATTAAATTATTTGAAAGAATAGTTGAAATATGTTACTATTAATTAGTTTAATTAATAAATAACCGGATTTAATAGTAAAAAAAAGTGAGATTATGACTACATTTAATTCAATTCCTCAGGAAGTTTTGCCTAATATTGTAAGATATTCGGAAAACGATAACCTATTATTAGTAAATAGGGCCCTAAACTCTGCTTTCCAAGATTTTTGCAGAGAAGAAATTCATCAAATACAAAAAGACCCCTTAGTTCTTGATCTTTTTGAGCTTAAGCCTATCTTACTCTCAGAAAGCTCAGATGTAAGAAAGGTGAATAGGATTTTTCAAAAAATTGATGATTTATTTCATCTATATTATCCAGAAAAAAAAGGGGGTATAGTTGATAATAATGTGACTAAGGAAGACCTTCTAAATAAAACTGCATTAAATAGATTGCGTTTCTATTCTGGAATTCCTGGATGTAAAGAGTATCTCGATGAGTTAAAATGCGTAGGTATACCACGCCTTGAAAGGATCAAGCTTTTTCAAGATTGGCTTTTTGAAAGGCCAGAGTTGAAAAATGTGAAAAAACTTGATTTGAGAGATTCAAAATTACATCAGTTGCCATCATGTATTGGAGAATTCAATCGAGTTGAGGAGCTTTATCTCTCTATGAATCGATTAATGCATTTGCCAAATGAAATGAGACAACTTACTCAATTAAAAAGGCTTGATCTAAGAGAGAATCCAATGAAGACTTTCCCAAAATTTATGATTGAGTGTGAGTTATCGTTTATGGGATTTCCTAGTGCATCAGGGGACCTTGGACTTGCAATGAGAAGACTTCTTTCGGTTGTAAAGTCAGAGGATAGAGAAAAAGTCTATTCTCTATATTGTCAGATTTTAAGCAAAAAAGGGGGTCCCTTTGATTGTCAAAAATTTGCTCATGTAGATGTGCTAAATGAAGCGATCAATCGAGTGCTGAACGGATGGACGCTCGATTCCTAGTTGCAAATTAATCTATTATTTGAAAAATAGATGGATTAATGTCATTTGGAGCGCTCATGGAAAAGAAGAAACTTGTAATTATTGGATCAGGACCTGCGGGTTACACCGCTGCAATTTATGCAGCGCGCGCAAATTTAGAGCCTCTTCTTTATGAAGGGTTTATGTCAGGCGTTGCAGGCGGTCAACTGATGACAACAACTGATGTCGAAAATTATCCTGGATTTCCAGAAGGAATAATGGGCCCAAAGCTCATGGAAAATTTTCGGCAGCAGGCGATCCGTTTTGGCACAAAAGTGCTCACTGAAGATGTGATTTCTGTTGATTTTTCGAGGAAGCCGTTTGTTGTTAGTGGAAGCAAGAATGTAGTAGAAGCTGAGTCTGTCATTATTGCAACGGGTGCTACTGCAAAAAGGTTCGATATTCCAGGAGCTAATGATGGAGAACTTTGGCAAAAAGGGGTCTCAGCATGCGCTGTGTGCGATGGTGCCATGCCTATTTTTAGAGATAAAGAGCTATATGTAATCGGCGGTGGAGATACTGCTGTTGAAGAGGCTATGTTTCTTACCAAATATGGAAAAAAGGTCTATATTGTACACCGAAGAGATGAGCTAAGAGCTTCAAAAATCATGGCAGATCATGCCAAAAACCATCCCAAAATTGAAATTCTTTGGAACACGGAAATTGTAAAAATTGAAGGGGAAAGGGTTGTTGAAAGGGTGATTTTGCAAAATACTCAAACTAAGGGTCAAGAGACAAAGGAGGCGGCTGGCGTATTTTTTGCAATTGGTCATACTCCAAATACAGGTTTTTTGAATGGTCAGGTAGAAACGCATCCGAGCGGTTATATCAAAGTGCTGCCAAATACAACTTACACAAATGTTGAAGGGGTATTTGCTGCAGGTGATGTGCAGGATCATGTATACCGCCAGGCAGTCACAGCTGCAGGCTCTGGCTGTATGGCGGCGCTCGATGCAGAAAGATGGCTTGCAGGGCAGGGAAAAAGTTAATGATTAAAAAGGCGCTTTTTGCGCTCCTCCTTTTTTTTCCGTTTGGAATTTATAGTTTAGATGTTAAACCGTGGTTTCACGATCTTTGGCAAATTTATTTTACTCCAAGTTATGCCTATAGTTATTATCCATCTGTAGCAGGGGGGGTAAAACCTAGTCACTATTCTTCCCATAATCAGTTAATTAGCTATGATCTTGGCGTTTCCTTTTTGGAAAAATGGGATACTCAAATCGAAGTGGAATTTGCAAGATCTAGCAAACTTGATTGGGGCGCAAGAAGTGGCGCTATGCAGGTTAGATATCTTGTTTTAGATGATGTTGCAGGGGATTTTATCAGCTTAACTGTTGGAGGAAACCTTAGATGGGTTCCAAGTCGCAACTTAAGAGATGTGAGTTGCCCATATCATTCCCATTTTAATGCAGAGCTAGGCGTAGGGCTTGGAAAAGAAATTGACCGAGTGTTCAATTGGCTTTATCGCGTTTATGGGTATATGGGAGTTGGTATTGCAAATCACGGTGCGCCGTGGATAAAGCCACTTGCAGCATTTGAATTTAATTATCGAAATAGACACCGTTATAAAGTTTTTTCAGAAGGATATTTTGGTTTTGGATCTCTTGATCGTGTGAACATCCGGTCTTTTTACGGGTATGGGAAGGTGCAACATCAATCCGTCGATATTGGAGGCACTTATGAGTACCTTTTTAAAATTTGGGGAAGTTTTAGTTTTGATTATTCTTTTCGAGTCTACGCTCATAACTATCCACAGTTTGAGAGCCGATTTAAGTTTGCCTACAATTTCCCTTTTTCCATTTTTTAATCCCAGATAGCAACAGCTGTAGCATAGGATTTGCAGTGACTAATAGAGATGTGTATTTTTGGATGATTGAAACGTTTTTCCACATCGTTTGAAAATTTCACAACGGGCTGTCCAGTTTCAAGATTTTGAATTTCCATATCAAGCCATTTTAGCTTCTTTCCAAAACCGACGCCGAGCGCTTTTGCAATCGCCTCTTTTGCAGCAAACCTTCCGGAAAATCGCAGGGCTGGGTCTTTGTAATTTTCGCAGTCTTGCTGCTCTTTTTCAGAAAAAAGCCGATCTAGGAAATGCTCTTTATGCTTTTTTATAGCTTTTCGCATGCGCTTAATTTCAATAATGTCCGTTCCGATCCCGTGCATTGTTTTTCTTAGTCCTTATTTTCTTCTTCGTAATGATACTCTGGGTGATCATCGCCATCTTGAGCATTACAGAAGATCATACGGCCAGATGTAGTATGTTTGACAGAGAGTACTTGTGCATCGATTATTTCTCCGATGAAATTTCCGCCGCCGTTAATTACAACCATCGTCCCATCGTCGAGATAACCAACGCCCTGACGGGGCTCTTTTCCATATCTTTGCACTTTAATTTTGATGTTTTCCCCGGTTGTCATGAGGGGTTTTAGCGCATTGGATAATGCATGAAGATTGATGACATTTATGCCTTCAATGGAAGCTATTTGCGCTTTATTAATATCTGCTGTGAGGATGTTTGCGTCAAGAAGTCTTGCTAGGCGAATGTTTTTATTTGTTATCTCTACGACTTCTGGAAAGTCGGTGTCATTAAATCGTATACCAAGGTTTGGGATGTGTTCGAGTTTATTAATCACATCTAAGCTTAACCGCGCTTTAGATTTTGTCATTTCATCGCCCGTTTCTAACTGTGAATAAAGCTCTTTAATGAGAAAACGAGGAGTGATCAACTGCTTATCAAGGAGTCCTGTGGAACATAGGTCAATGATTCTTGCGTCCGAAAGTACGGAGCCGTCGACTAAAACATCTTTTTTCTTTTGCGCAGTAGGTGCAAATTTAACAAAGGGGATACTGATGTATAATTCATCGGACGCACGGATTGTCATGATCGTTCCAAGATAGGTTCCAAAGAGGAAAAGGGCGATTTTTATGATTTCGAGCGTCTGCGATCTGATTTCCGTTGTCATGATCTCTAGAATAGCATTAAAAACGAGAACTATTGCATGTCCCATTAGATATCCAATGAGTAGCCCAATGATTGCTATATTGAATGATCTAAGGTTAAATCGACGAAAAAATGTATCAAAACTGATGAGTAATAAGCTGAAGATCGTTCCTATTGTGACTCCGATGAGGGCGTTCATCCAGGGGGTTCCATCTGGAAGAGACATCATATAAGTTGTCATAAAAAAGATGTTTAATAGGAAAAATAATACTCGTGTAAAGGCTAAAGGAATGTTCATAACAATATCTCCGAACAATTAAATTCTTGGTATTATCTCTAAGCTTTTGGTAGAATGACAAGTATGTTATTTAAATTCAAGCATGTGAGTGCAATCATTTTCTCTGGCTCTATGTGGTTTTTTATGGGAGCTTTATTAATTTTTAAAGGAATGTCTTATATTTCTGAAGGAGCCCTTGCTTTTGAGGCGGCGCAAAATGTGCATTTTTCTTTGATTTCTTTCACGGTCCCTTTTTTTTCTAGCTTGCAAAAGAGTGTTTTTGCGCTTGTCATTGCATCATGCAGCATAGGTTATTTCAAAGGACATTTTGTGATGAGCAAAACAGTTAATCGAATGTGCCGAAGAATAATTACTCTTCATGCACCTTTTAAGATTCAAGAAATGTACACCAAGGGTTATGTCATTTTAATTTGCTCGATGATGATTCTTGGAATGAGTATGCGATTTATACCAATCTCTGCAGATGTAAGAGGGGTTTTGGATTTAGCTGTAGGTGTGGCTTTAATGAAGGGATCATTTCTTTTTTTCAAACGAGGTTTGATTCTCCGAGAGGAACTCCGTCTTTAGTTCTACTTGTGGTAGCTCGATCCTTCCTCAATTTTGATTGCGCGGTATATTTGTTCGATGAAGATGAGTCTTGTCATTTGATGTGTAAAGGTAAGTTTAGAAAGGCTGATTTTAGATTTTGCTCCTTGGATAATTGTTGGGTGCATGCCTTCAGCATCTCCAATCACAAAGACCCGTTTTGATGGAAGTGTGCAAAAAAACTTGGAAAAAGATTCACTTGTCATGAGCTTTCCTTGTGGATCAAGGCAGTGGTAGCTCTTTTCTTTTTGAATGAGTGGTAATAAACTTGTTTGATCTTTTGTCAGTATCCATTGTATTTGCGCTTTGGCACTTAGCCGTTTTTCATACTCAGCTATTGCTTCTTTAAGCCAGGATTCTTTGGTTTTTCCTGTGGAATAAATGATTATTTTTATACTCACTTGTGTATAATCGCTTTATGTTTAGTTGGATTTTTTGGGACCCTGATAGGGTTTTATTTACTCTTCCTCTCATCGATCGTCCTATTGTATGGTATGGGGTCTTTTTTGCCCTGGGGTTTTTTGTTGGATTTCCCATTTTACGTAGGCAATTTTTGGAGTGGATTGCATTCTGCCCAAAGATCATTCGGTCTGATATTGAAGATTTTGGGGTGTTTTTTTATGGCCTAAGGTCAAATCTGCAAAAAAGGGATCCAATAGCTTTGGATCTTTATCAGCGCCTTCCTAAGGAAATTTGTCAAAAAATAGAATTAAAATCCGCTCTTACTATTCAGGAAGAGTCGGTAATTGTGACTGCTCTAAACGAGACGATGCATAATGCAAAAATATTTTTTCATTATCTACTGGAGCCTCTTGAAAAGAAGAGATGGATAAATGCTTTACTGCGCTTTGCGATTAAAAATTTTTCTAAAGAGAGTGCGGCACTTTTAAAAAGACGGATTTATTTGGGGGAGAATCTTCTGGGGCTTGTATCGTTTAGGAAAAGAGGTACCCTTTTTTCTGAAAAGCTCGCTCTTTATGTGATGGTTGGTAGTATTGTTGGGGCAAGACTTGGTCACCTTATTTTTTATGAACGTGCGGAATCCTATTTAAAGGATCCTTTGATGATTATTAAAACTTGGGAGGGGGGGCTTGCGAGTCATGGCGGCGTGATTGGGATTTTTGTTGCTCTTCTTTTTTTTCTACGAAAAATGAAAAAAAATATCCCGGGACTTAATTTTTTAAGACTTGTCGATTTTCTTGTGATTCCAACGGCATTTGCAGGAGCTCTCATTCGGATAGGGAATTTTTGTAATCAAGAAATTCTTGGAAAAGTTTCTACGCTTCCTTGGGCAATTATTTTTGGTCATGCAGCAGATGGAAGTTTGCCCGTTCCAAGGCATCCTGTGCAAATCTATGAGGCTTGTTTTTACATGACAGTCTTTTTGATTCTTTCGAAACTTTGGAGGGCTAAGCTCTTATTTATCAATCCAGGAAACTTAACTGGTATTTTCTTTCTTTTAGTGTTTACTTTTCGATTTATGATAGAATATTTGAAGGAAGAGCAAAGCATGCTTTTTTCGGAGGGTTATGCGCTAGTTATGGGACAGGTTCTTAGTATTCCGATGATAATTTTTGGCGCGCTACTCGTTTTCTTGAAACGGCGTGAGTGGAAGAATCTGGCTAGATAATATACGCAGCTCGTTTCTGGTTTTTCCTTCCGCAAGATGCCATTTAAGAAATCGATTGTAGGAGCTTTCAGAGCTTTTGCTTAAATCGTGATACCAAAAATATTTGTAAAGGATAAAGGCGCGCTTTGTAAGTTGCTCTCTTTGTTTTTTTAGGTCGGGGCGAGTTTGCAAATATTTATTTATGATGGTTTCTACAAACTTCTCATGATTGAGGTTTGATTCTTGCATTGAGGTGCGATTCCACTCTTCATGAATGAGTTTAAGGATTGGGGTTTTTTGATTAAAATGGATCCATCTACATAACATGTCATTTTGAATGGTCCAGATCTGAATTTTTTTCTTGATCTCTGTTTTGTGAAGAGATGTTTTATGCAGTTTTTTTAATGAGTGCAGGCACGTTGTCACCATGTGATTAAATGATAAATTTCCATGATCAATGATGTGATTTTCGAGCTCATTTTCTATGGCAATTAGGTGTTTACTCGGTAGTAGTTTTAACAGCTGCTGCTTTTTTTCCATGATTTTCCATATAAGCATTTCTAGTTGATCAAGTTCATGGATCTGAAGATTTGGAAGACTTAGTGAAAACTGGTAGGACTTTATTATCTCCTTCTCCAATTGTTTTAAGGAAATATTTATATATTTACCTTTTAGAGTGTGTAATTCTGCTTGGATGAATATGTAAAGATTTCTGGGTAGTACAGGGCAGCGATCAAGGGGTTTTTTTATGGATAAATGATAGATATATCGGATGCCCTCAATGAGGCGGTCTACCAGGATGTTTTTTGGGAGATCACACGCGATCGGGTAGACTGTTAATATACGTTGCACAAGATCTAGATTGTTCGAGTCAAAAGACAATGTGCTTCTATTTGAGCACAAATCTATTTGACGCTGAATGAAAGACTCTACTGCTTGCTTTTCTTTTGAGCAAAAATAGGTGTGTAAGGGGCTTTTTGTAAATTGTTTGTTTGCAAGAATAATGGAAAGAATTGTTGTGAGCTGATAAGTGACTCCATACTCTGCTACTTCGCTTAATGTATTAATACGCTCTTGGATTTCTTTTTCAAGGACATGAGCTGGAATGTTTTTATGAGTAGCGGTTATCTCAAGGAGTGTTTTGATAATGATTTTGTCGTACTTGTCGTATTCTTCATAGGGACTTTTTGCTGTCACGGGATTTAAATTTGGAAGGATGTGTTTATTTGCTGCCCAGATTACTTTTGTCAACTGATCTAAATCAGGTTTGATCCCGTCAAGTGTTGCAATGCATTCACTCATTCGCGTTGCAAGTTGATGTGCGCTTGTATAGGGAGGAAGGTTGCTTAGGGGCTTTTGCAAAGGTACATGTTTTAAATTTTCTTTGATCATAAAATCAATGTTGAGATTTCCATCTTCTTTGGTAGCGCCATTTTGGATTTGCACCTTACTGTAGAAATAACTAACTTTTTCCCAAATTTTGCGAAGGGCTGAGCCTCCTAGTCGATATTTAGGAAAATGCTCTTTAAATTCTGGAAGAAGTTTTGATAGCAAATCTGCTTGAATTTGGTGGGACCATTTTTTTGAAGAGCCGTAGGTTTGTATTTCTTTTTTTATTTTTTTAGATAAATACAAATTTAAATCGGAATAAGGATCTAAAAATTCTTCAGATTCATCAATTGGATACAAAGAGGTGTTTTTATTAAAATTGTTTGGTAATAGATCTTTTTTTTGATGAGATTCTGACCATGAATTATTAAAGAAAGGTGTAGGAGAGGTAATGCCTGACATTTTTAGCCTTAATTATCTTTGTTACTAAATAGTTCTTCTATATTAATAAGAATATTTTTGTCTAATTTTTTTAAAAAAATATTTTTAAAAAGATATTCTGAAATATACTAATTTTTTTAAAAATAGTCCTTAGACAGCTTTATACGGGCAAATCAACAGAAATATATGGGATGTAAAACTTCTTGCTGTAATAGATAGAAGCGGTTAATAATCACATTAGAATTAATGCATAACATGTAAAGGTAGAATTATGAATCATATTATGGTTGCAGGTCACTTAGGTGCAGACCCCGAATCGCGAGTTACACCGTCCGGTCAGAAAGTGACAACGCTTAGAGTTGCTGCTAATCAAAGGCGTGGGGGGAAAGAAGAGACGATTTGGTGGAAAATCACGCTTTGGGGCGATCAATTTGATAAAGTGCTATCTTATTTTAAAAAGGGCAGCTCTATTATTGTATATGGAGAAATGTCTAAACCTGAAATTTATACGGATCGTGAGGGTAATCCCCAGGTGTCATTAAATGTGACAGCATCGCAGATTTCATTTAGTCCATTTGGACGTACAGATAAGCCGCAAGAGGGAGGCGCTCCAATGAATCAGCCTCAAAAGCAAATGGCAGGAGTCCCATTTGGTCAAAATGATCCTATGATGCAACAGAGTGCAACTCAAGGAATGCCTAGTCAATCGTTTACAGATGATGAAATCCCCTTTTAATTTTTAGAGGTATTGATGTTTAGACAAATTCCAAGTGCTGAGAAACGGCCAGTAGCAGATGTTATTGTCATCCCTTTTTGGCAAGAAACTGACGGCGCTAAAGAGATTATTCCTGTTAAAGATTTAGATGCTGAGATTTTAAAGGTAGTAAAAGCTAAAGATTTTACTGGAAAATCTGGCAGCACAATGCTTGCTTATTTAGAGGGAAAAAAAGAAAAAAGACTGTTATTTCTTGGGCTTGGAAAAGAGGGCTCATGCTCCATGGAATCTCTTCGAAGAGATTATAGTGCTTTTGTTAAGAGATGTCACAATAAGCCGTGGAAAACGGTGAATGTATTAGTTCCTAAAATAAAAAAGCTCGGTGAAGAATGTGTTTGCACGGCTATTTCTGAGGGGATGTTATTGACGGCGTATACATTTGAAGCTCTCAAATCTAAAAAAAATCAGCAATTTTTTCATATTAGTACTGTTAATATGCTTGGAATTGAGGCAAAAAACGAAAAAATTTGCAATAAAGCTGAGGCTATTTCTTCTGGTGTTAATTTAGCAAGAGATCTAGTGAACGGAAATGCAGATGATATTACCCCAGAGGCTCTTGCGGAAAAAGCGAGGGAGATTGCAAGCTCTTTTCCATCTGTTAAGGCGACAATTTTTGATAAAAAACGGATTGAAAAAGAAGGTATGGGCCTTTTTCTAGCTGTAAGTCGTGGATCTTTCCGCGACCCTGTCTTTATTATATTAAAGTATCAGGGAAATCCAAGCGACGTCGATCATACAGTAGTTGTTGGAAAAGGGGTGACGTTTGATACTGGAGGTCTTAACCTCAAGCCTACAGGCTCTATGGAGACAATGAAGGCTGATATGGGGGGCGCAGCTGCAGCTCTTGGTATTATTCAAGCTGCGGCTAAGGCAAATCTTAAAATAAATATTACAGCTGTTGTTGCATCTACTGAAAATGGAATTGATAGCAAAAGTTATAAGCCAGGTGATGTGTATGTAGGATTTTCAGGAAAATCGGTGGAAAATATGAACACTGATGCGGAAGGAAGACTTACTCTTGCTGATGCTCTTTCTTATTCGATTCATGCTCTAAAACCAAATCGAATTATTGATTTGGCAACACTTACTGGCGCGATTGAAATTGCTGTTGGGGACGAGCGTTGTGGTCTTTTTTCCAATGACAAGAAAATGACTCAAGGCTTCATAGAAGCTGGAGATAGGACTGGGGAAAAAGTTTGGGAATTTCCTATGGATCCTGAATACCGCGAATTATTAAAATCGGATATTGCAGATCTTAAAAGCTGTGGGAAACGGATGGCAGGATCAATTACTGCGGCCCATTTTCTGAAAGAATTTGTTGGGAAAACGCCTTGGGTGCATCTTGATATTGCAGGTGTTGCGTATATCGATCATGCTAGGCGCTATCATATGACACCTGCTACTGGATTTGGTGTGAGACTCGTGATCGAAATGTTAGAGCAGTTCCATGCAAAGTCCTCCTAAAATTGAGATGTCTGTTTCAAAAGCAGAAAATGGTTTAAGACTTTTGACGTTTTTAAGGCGGCATATTTCTCCAGATTATTCGAATAAAGTGATCAAGAGGTCTATTGATAA